>NZ_JBHVHQ010000123.1:0-14205 GCF_042800135.1 Streptomyces sp. NPDC057654
ACCGGACAGCTCTTCAACGAACAACACGCGTTCACCTCCTTCCCGGCCGAGCCGGCCGTCGCGGCTTGACTTCTTAAGCACGTGAGATGTCTTTCAGGCCGCTACGAGGTAGGAGAAGACCGATTCCAGGGACTCGTCCGAGGGCGAGACCGTGAACAGCCGGATGGACCGGTCCCGCGCGACCCGCGGCAGGAACTCGGTGAACCGGGCGAAGTCCACGGCCTGGATGTGCAGCGCGCCTTCGCCGAGATCGACCTCGATGCCGGCCGTGGACGGGTCGGCGATGAGGGCCGCGGCCAGCGCCCGGTCGTCGCTGGAGCGTACGACGTAGCGGTGCGGGCGGTCCGTCATCAGGCGGCGGATCTTGCGGAAGTCGCCGGAGGCGGCGTGCCGGCCCGCGACGATCACCTCGATGTGCGCGGCGAGCTGCTCGACCTCCTCCAGGATGTGGGAGGAGAACAGCACCGTACGGCCGTCGGCGCCCATCTGCCGCAGAAGGTCCATCAGCTGCATGCGCTGGCGCGGGTCCATGCCGTTGAACGGCTCGTCCAGGAGGAGCACCGCGGGCTCGTGCACGAGGGCGGAGGCCATCTTCACGCGCTGCCGCATGCCCTTGCTGTACGTGGCGATCTTGCGGTCCTGGGCGTGCTCCATCTCGACCGTGGCCAGGGCCCTTTGGGCCTCCTTGGCGCCCAGTCCGTGCAACTCGGCGTTGGCGACGACGAATTCGCGGCCGGTCAGGAAGTCGTACATCCCCTCGCGCTCGGGGACGATCCCGATGTGCCGGTAGATGCCCTCGTTGCGCCAGATGGTCGCGCCGTCGAGGGTGACGGTGCCGGTGGAGGGGGCCAGGAAGCCGCCCATCATGTTGATGAGGGTGGATTTCCCCGCGCCGTTGGGGCCGAGCAGTCCGGTCACTCCGGGGCCCACCCGCATGGAGACGTCGTTGACGGCGACCACATTGCCGAACCAGCGCGAGACGTTTTCGATATGGATGGTCGTCATGGGCGCGGCCCGTTCCTTCGGGAAGTGGTGGTGGACGGCGAAGCGGCGGTCTCGGCGGTGGTCACAGCCCGACCTTTCGGTAGCGGCGCATCAGCAGCCCGTACGAGCCGGCGATCAGGCCGAGGAGCAGGACGACGTACAGCGCGCCCAGACCGGCGCCGGGGCCGTGGCCGCCGGGGGCGGACGAGGAGGCGGAGAGGAACGCCGTCTGCACGCCGTCGATGATCGTGATCGGCGAGAAGAGGCCGAGCCACGGGACCGCGTCGGTGCTGCCCCGGGAGTCCGCGATCCCCTGAACGGTGGAGACCGCCCCGTAGGAGATGGTCAGCACGGCGATGACGGCGGCGACGCCGAAGCCGCGGCGCGGGGTGAGGGCCGCGACGACCAGGCCGATGCCGGCGAACAGGATCGAGAGCAGGGCCACGGAGACGATTCCTTGCGCGAATCCCTTCGTCTGGTCGACGAAGTCGAGTTTGGCGAGCAGCGCGCCGACATACAGGATCACCAGCGGCACGGCGGTCAGCATGAAGAGGGCCGACGCCATCGCGGCGAGCTTGGCGACCACGTAGTCGACGCGCTCGATGGGGCGCGAGAAATAGAGCGGGACGCTCTTGTAGCGCAGGTCGCGGGAGACGGACTGGGGGGCCTGGGCGGCCAGGAAGAGGCCGATGACGCCCTGGAGGAGGATCGCGTACCGCGTGTACTGGACGGGCAGCTTCTCCTGATGCGTCGTGATGGTGACGGCCACGATGATCAAGGACGGCGCGCACATCACGGCCAGCAGGATCATCGGCAGGACCTTGGACTTCGCCGAGCGCCCCAGGCCGTACGCGCCGCGCAGGCTCTGCGAGAAGAGCGAGCGGCGGGCGTACGCGCGGCCCAGGCGAGGACCCTCGTAACTCCGGTACCCGATGTTGTGGATGACGTCGGCGGCCGGGGCGGCCGCTGCCTTGGTGCCGGACCTGGTCTCAGGCGACATGGTGGGCGGCTCCCTTCTCGTTCGCGTCGGGGCGCGCGTGGCCGCCGGTCGTCTCGTTCCTGTCACCGGCGTCCGTGCCGGCGCTGTCCTCGTCGGCGTCGCGGAAGATCTCGGCGATGTGGTGGCGGCGCTGCTCCATGCGGATGAGGCCGAGGCCCAGCCCGGCGACCGTGTCGCGCACGACGTCGTACGTCTCCTCGCCCTCGACGTCCACCAGCAGGACGTGCCCGGCGGCGTACGCGCTGTCCGAGGAGCGCCCCATGGGCTTGACGGCGAGCCCGGCGTCGGCGAGGGCCTTGCCGAGCGCCTTCGTGCCGTCCGGGTGGGTGTCGGTGTCCGTGACCTCCACCGCGAGGGACGCCGTGGTCTGTGTGAAGTCGCTGGTGGAGCTGGAGCGCAGCAGCTTGCCGCCGTCGATGACCACTACGTGGTCACAGGTGCGCTCCAGTTCGCCGAGCAGGTGCGAGGTGACCAGGACCGAGATCCCGAAGTCGGTGTGCACGCGGCGGATGAGGCCGAGCATCTCGTCCCGGCCGACCGGGTCGAGGCCGTTGGTCGGCTCGTCGAGGAGCACCAGCTTCGGGTCGTGCACGAGCGCCTGGGCGAGCTTCACGCGCTGCTTCATGCCCGTCGAGTAGCCGCCGATGGGGCGGTACCGCTCCTCGTAGAGGCCGACGTGGCGCAGCGTGTCGGCGGTCCGCTCGCGGGCGGCGGCGGGCGGCAGCCCGGACATCCGCGCCATGTGGACGACGAACTCCGTCGCCGAGACGTCGGGCGGCAGGCAGTCGTGCTCGGGCATGTACCCGACCCGCTCGCGGATGGCGCTGCCCTCCGTCGCGACGTCGAGCCCGAGCACCGCGGCCCGGCCCTCGGTGGCGGGGGACAGGCCGAGCAGAATCTTGATCAGCGTCGACTTGCCGGCTCCGTTCGCACCCACCAGGCCGGTCACACCCGGCGTGATGTCGACGGAGAGCCGGTCAAGCGCGGTCACCCGTGGGAACCGCTTGCTCAGGCTTTCGATAGCGATCACAGTCACGTCCTCGACGGTAGTGGCGCGCGCCACAGCGGGCGTCAGCCCAGATAACTGGATGCGGGTAGTCCTCGGGTCTGACCCGCCCGTAGGGGCCGGAGGGGGTTACCCCGAGTTATCCACAGGGCGGCCCCACCTCTTGACGCAGCCGCCGAGCATTGTCACATTCATCAGTGTCAAGTTACGGACTGACCCCGGCCCCTCACTGGGCGCTTCCGGGGCCCCTGCTCACGGACCGGACGGACAGATGGCCATGACCTCCACGCCCTCGGCCACGACCTCGGCGGTCGACCGGGAACTCACCGCGGAGCTGCGCGGTTTCAGGCAGGTGCAGCGCCTCGCGTACGACTGCGCCGAAGCGGTCGCCGCCCAGCTCAGGCCGGGGGTGACCGAGCGGGACGCGGCGCGGATGCAGCGGGAGTGGCTGCGGGCGCGCGGCGTGCGGGACTGGTTCCACCTGCCCTTCGCCTGGTTCGGGGACCGCACGGCGTTCGTGAACTTCCGGGTGCCGCTCCAGTTCTTCCCCACCAACCGGCGGCTGGAGCCGGGGATGCCGTTCATCCTCGACATGGCCCCGGTGCACGGCGGGTTCACCGCCGACATCGGGTATTCGGGCGCGCTGGGGCTCAATCCGCTGCACGACCGGCTCCTCGACGACCTGCGGGCGCACCGCGAGCTGATCCTGGCCGAGGTGCGCGAGCGCCGCCCGCTGCGCGAGATCTACGAGGACGTGGACCGGCTCATGGCGCGCCAGGGGTACACCAACCGGCACCGCGCCTACCCGTTCGGCGTCATCGCGCACAAGGTGGGCCGGGTCAAGGAGCGCCGCTGGTCGCCGCACGTCTTCGGGTTCGGCACGCAGTCGCTCAAGGGCCTGGCGTCCGACGCGCTGCACGGCCACCGGGACGGCTGGTCGCCGCTGTGGAGCCCGTACACCTTCTCCGACCACCCGCCGCGGCCGGGACTGTGGGCGGTCGAACCGCACCTCGGATTCCGGGGTACGGGCGCGAAGTTCGAGGAGCTCCTGGTCGTCACCGACTCCCGGGACCCCCAGGAGAGCGCCTTTTGGCTGGACGACGACCTGCCGCACGTGCGGCGCCGGCAGCAGCAGGAGAGGGCCGCATGAGCAGCGAGTTCCCGAGCGGGAAAGCCGATGGGAAGACCGGCGGGAAGACCGGCCGGGAGGGTTCCCAGGAGGCGCCGCAAGGGCTTGAAGGGGCGCGCGAGCGGTGGGTCGCCACGGGCGGCGTCGAGCTGTGCGTCGCGGAGCTGGGCGACGCCGCCCGGCCGACGGTGGTGCTGGTGCACGGCTATCCGGACAGCAAGGAGGTCTGGTCCCGCGTCGCCGAGCGGCTCGCCGACCGCTTCCACGTGGTCCTCTACGACGTGCGCGGCTGCGGCCGGTCCACGGCGCCCCGGCCGTTGCGCGGCGGCTTCACGCTGGAGAAGCTGACCGACGACTTCCTCACGGTGGCGGACGCGGTGAGCCCCGACGCGCCGGTCCACCTGGTCGGGCACGACTGGGGCTCGGTGCAGGCGTGGGAGTTCGCCACCGTGCGGCGCACGGAGGGCCGGATCGCCTCCTTCACCTCCATGTCCGGGCCGTCCCTGGACCACTTCGGCCACTGGATCAAGAAGCGGATGGCGCGGCCCACGCCCCGCCGGGTGGGCCAGCTCCTCGGCCAGGGCGCCAAGTCCTGGTACGTGTACGCGCTGCACACCCCCCTGGTCCCCGAAGCCGCCTGGCGCGGCCCCCTCGGCAAGCACTGGCCCGCGATCCTGGAGCGGCTGGAGAAGACGCCCGGCGACGACTACCCCACAGCCTCGCTGCCGACCGACGCGGCACACGGCGCGTGGCTGTACCGCGACAACGTACGGACCCGGATGCGCCGGCCCCGCGCCGACGCGTACGCCCACGTGCCGGTGCAGCTGATCGTCCCGACCGGCGACGCCTTCCTGTCCGAGAAGCTCTACGACGAGCTGGAGCAGTGGGCGCCGGGCCTGGTGCGGCGCACCCTGCCGGCCAAGCACTGGGTGCCGCGCACCCGGCCCGACCAGCTGGCCGCCTGGATCACGGAGTTCATCGGCGTCCAGGAGGAGGGCGACCCCACGAAGAGGGCCGTCCCGAAGGCGGGCGGGAGTCCGTACGCGCCCCGGTTCGGCGGGCAGCTGGTGCTGGTGACCGGCGCGGCCAGCGGCATCGGCCGGGCCACCGCCTTCGCCTTCGCGGAGGCCGGAGCGCGCCTGGTGGCGGTGGACCGGGACGCGGAGGGCGCGGCCCGCACCGCCGAGCTGGCCCGGCTGATCGGTGCCCCGGCGGCCTGGGCGGAGGTGGTCGACGTCGCCGACGAGCAGGCGATGGAGAAGCTCGCCGACAAGGTGGCCGCCGAGTACGGCGTCGTGGACGTGCTGGTCAACAACGCGGGCATCGGGCTGTCCGGCTCCTTCATGAGCACCTCGGCCGAGGAGTGGCGGAAGGTCCTGGACGTCAATCTGTGGGGCGTCATCCACGGCTGCCGGACCTTCGGCAAGCAGATGGCCGACCGCGGGCAGGGCGGACACATCGTCAACACCGCCTCCGCCGCCGCCTTCCAGCCGTCCAAGGCGCTGCCCGCGTACAGCACCTCCAAGGCCGCGGTGCTGATGCTCAGCGAGTGCCTGCGCGCCGAGCTGGCCGGCCAGGGCATCGGGGTCTCGGCGGTCTGCCCCGGCCTCGTCAACACCAACATCACCGCGACGACGCGCTTCACGGGCGTCTCGGAGGACGAGCAGCGGCGCCGCCGCGCCAAGTCCTCCCGGCTGTACGGGATGCGCAACTACCCGCCGGAGAAGGTCGCCGACGCGATCCTCAAGGCCGTCGTCCGTAACCAGGCGGTCGTCCCCGTCACCCCGGAGGCGCGCGGCGCGCACCTCCTGTCCCGCTTCGCGCCGAAGGCGCTGCGCGCCGTCGCCCGTATCGAACCGCCGCTGTAGCGCAGCGCCGCGCGGAGGCCGTCGGAGAGTCGGAGAGTCGGAGAGCAGTTGTACGTGCCGGAGAGGAGCCGTACGTGAGCGAGCACGGCGATCACAGCGAGCGCTACGAGCACGGCGAGCGCTACGAGATAACCCCGCGGCGGGTCGCGTTCGACTGGCGGCGCACGCCGCTGCACTGGATACCGGACGAGCCCACCGCGACCCACGTCATCAACGTGCTGCACCTGCTGCTGCCCGCGGGCGAGCGGTGGTTCGTCAAGGTCTTCAAGGAGGGCCTGCCGCTGGTGCGGGACCCGGAGCTGCTCCGGGACGTCAAGGGCTTCATGGGGCAGGAGGCGACGCACAGCGTGCAGCACGCCTACGTCCTCGACCACCTCGCCGAGCAGGACCTGGACACCGGCCCGTACACGCGGCACGTCGACTTCCTCTTCGACGTGCTGCTCGGCGAGAGCCCGCCGCCGGGCCTGCCCGTGCCGGAGCGGGAGTGGCTGCGCTTCCGGCTGTCGGTCATCGCCGCGATAGAGCAGTTCACGGCGGTGCTGGGCGACTGGGTGCTGCGCGCCGAGGGGCTCGACCGGGCGGAGCCCGACCCGGTCATGCTCGACCTGCTGCGCTGGCACGGCGCGGAGGAGGTCGAGCACCGGGCCGTGGCCTTCGACATGTACCAGCACTGCGGCGGCGCGGGGCTGCCGCGCTACGCCCGCCGGATACTGGGCATGGCCGTCACCGCACCCGTCATCACCTACCTCTGGGCCTGGGGCGCGGCCTACCTCCTGCGCCACGACCCCGAGCTCGCGGGCCGTGCACGATACTCGCTGCGCGAGCACAACAGGGCCGTTCGCAAGGGGTTGCTGCCCAGCTGGCGCGAACTCGGCTCGGCCGTCCCGCGCTACTTCCGGCGGTCGTACCATCCCTCGCAGGAGGGGTCGCTGCGCAGGGCCGTCGAATATCTGGCGTCCTCGCCGGCGGCTCGGGCCGCCGCCGGCGCGGTCGGCCGCGCGGCCGTCTCCTAGGAAGTCTCACGAGGGGCGAGAGCGTGTCCGAGCAGTCACCGGCGGAGTACCGGATCGAGGAGCTGGCCCACCGCAGCGGCGCCACGGTCCGTACGATCCGCGCCTACCAGGACCGCGGGCTGCTGCCGAAACCGGAGCGCCGGGGCCGCGCCAACGTGTACGGGGACTCGCATCTGGTGCGGCTGCGGCAGATCTCCGGGCTGCTGGACCGCGGCTTCACCCTGGCCTCCATCAGGGAGCTGCTGGAGGCGTGGGACGCGGGCCGGGGACTCGGCGGGGTGCTGGGCCTGGTCGCCGAGGTCGACGGGCCGTGGACGGACGAGGAGACCGGCCGGATAACGCGCGCGGAGCTGGACGAGCGGTTCGGCGGGCAGCCGGACGACGCGGCCGTCGAGGACGCCGTGGAGCTCGGCGTGCTGGTGCGGGTGGCCGGCGAGCGGGACTCATTCCTCGTCCCCAGCCCGCAGGAGCTGGCCGTCGCCGCCGAACTGCACGCCGCCGGCATCCCGCTGCTCGCCATCTCCGGCCACCTCCGCGAGCTGCGCACCCAGGTCGAGCACATCGCCGGGCGCTTCCTCGACTTCACCACGGAACACGTCTTCCAGCAGTACTTCGACCACACCCCGAGCGACGACGAGGCCGCGGAGGCCGCCTCCCTGGTGCGCCGCCTGCGGCCGCTCGCCCAGCAGACCGTCGACGCCGAACTCGCCCGCGCCATGCGCACCCTGGCCACCCGCTATCTGCGGCGCCGGCTGAACGAGGTGACGTCGTCCGGCGCCTCCCCCGCGCTGCCGTGCCACCACCGGCCCCAGCCGCGCTCCGGCGAACCGGTCACGCTGCCGGCCGACCTGCTGGACGCGGTGCGCGACCTGGTCGGCGAGGAGGACGCCGCAGCCTTCGTCACGGCCGCGACCCTGCGCGAGGTGCAGGCCCGCACGATGGACGAACTGTCCTCGCGCCGCACCGCCCGCCCCTGAGCCACCGCCCGCCGCCCGCTGCTCGCCGCCCGCTTCGGGGAAGCCTCGCCCGTACGCCCGTACGGCATTATGGACCGGTATGGACCGCCCGCACTTCGCCAGCACCGAGGCCGCCGTCACCGCCGTCCGTGAATTCGCGCGCGAACACGGCCTGGCCGTGGAGGTCACCGACGACATCGGCGCCGACCAGTCCGCCCGGCGCTCCGCCGCCGGGGTGGGCGTCGTGACCGACGCGGACGGGTCCCTTCCGCACGAGGCGTTCATCGAACTCGGCGGCGCGCCGCGGATCGACATCGAGCTGTACTCCGAGGGCGACGCGAAGATCACGGTGGACACCGTGGAGTTCCATGACATCCCCCGCGACTCCGTGCCCGACTTCCTGCGGTCTGTCCACGGCGGCCTCGCCCACGTCAAAGGGCGCTTCTTCCCGCCCGGCTGGCGGCTCGTGGTGCCGCTGCCGGGGGACGAGACCTACAAGGAACTCATCCTGCGCCATGCCCTGACCCCCTGGCTGAGCAGCAGGGTCCGCTGAGCCGCGTCCCCGGCGCCCGCCGGGGACGGGCCCCTCACAGCCCCGGCGCGCCCCACACCGGGAACCAGCGGTTCAGCTCCTTCTCTATGTGCAGGTCATCGCCGAGCAGCCCCCGCACCTGGAGCTCCAGACCGTTGTCCCGCTTGTCGCCGCCGAGCAGCGGCGCGAAGGGGTAGAACGTGCCCCGCTTGTAGAGGTAGACGAGCGCGAGCGAGCGCTGCTGCGCGTCCCGGAAGCCCAGCAGGGAGCAGAGCAGCTGCGGCCCGAAGCCGCCGTCCTGGAGCAGCGTATTGACCGCGTGCAGGTCGTTGACCAGCCCCGCCACGTCGTCGGCCGACTGCCGCGCGAGCAGCCAGGTGTATCCGTACGAGTCCTGGCTGAACTCCACGGGCACTCCGCCGCGCTCCGTGTCCGCGTCGAGCAGCGCCCGTACGTCCTGCTGGAGCTGGGTGAAGGCGCCGCCCTCGACGCTCGCGAAGCACACCGAGCCGAGCCCGGTGGGGGTGAACCCGGCCCCTGCCTCCAGCGTGATGGCGGCGGACGGCAGGGCGAAGAGCTGGTCCAGATCCGGGCGGACCGGTTTGCTGCGGCCGAGGATGGCGTCGAGAAAGCCCACGGGCGGTGGCTCCTGTCGAAGGGGGTGCGTCGAAGTCGAGGGGGCTGCGGGCCCGAAAAATCTACGGGCGTGAGGGCTATGGGCGTGAGGGCTATGGGCGTGAGGGCTACGGGCGGCCGAGCTGGGCCGAGATCCGGCCGAGCTGGTCGAGCCGCTGCTCCAGCGTCGGGTGGGAGGAGAGCAGCCGGCTCAGGCTCTCCTTGGAGGAGAACGCGGGCGCGAAGTAGAACGCGTTGAAGGGCTCGGCCTGCCGCAGGTCGCGGGTGGGGATCTGGGACATCTGCCCCGTGACCTTGGTGAGCGCGGACGCCAGCGCCGAGGGCCGCCCGGTGAGCAGCGCGGCCGCCCGGTCGGCGGACAGCTCGCGGTAGCGCGACAGCAGCCGGGTCAGCAGGAAGCTGATGGCGTACACGACGGCGCTGATCAGGGGGATCAGCAGCATCGCGATGGCCGTGTTGTTGTCCCGGCCGCCGGCCCGCCGGAAACCGCCCCACAGCCCGATGCGGGTGATGACGCCCGCCAGCACGCCCAGGAAGGAGGCGATGGTCATGACCGCCACGTCCCGGTGGGCGACGTGCGAGAGCTCGTGCGCGAGCACGCCCTCCAGTTCCTCCGGCTCCAGCCGCCGCAGCAGCCCGGTCGTCGCGCAGACGAGGGCCTTCTTCTGGCTGCGGCCCGTGGCGAAGGCGTTCGGCACGTCGCTGTCGGCTATCGCGACCCGCGGCTTCTGCATGTCCGCGAGCGCGCACAGCCGGTCCACGGCCCCGTGCAGCTCGGGCGCCTCCTCGGGCGTCACCTCGCGGGCGCCCATGCTGAAGGCCGCGATCCGGTCGCTGAACCAGAACTGCGCGATGAACAGCCCGCCCGCGATCACCAGGATGATCGGCCAGGCCCCGCGCAACACCACCAGCAGCACGCCGACGAACACCACATAGAGCAGTCCGATGAAGAACATGGTGCTCACCATGCGGGTCGTCAGCCCCCGGTCGGGGGCGAATCGTGAGCGTTGCATGGGGAACCTCCAAGGCTCTGTGGACCGTGCCCCCCGCCGTGCCTCTCCCTCGATTGTCCCCCTGGAACGGCTATCAGCGGGATAAGGGACGGTGCGGGGAGCACCGCGAACCGTAAAAGGACGTCTACAGCTGCGCCACCGCCTCCGTCGCGATCTTCTCGAAGACGGCGGTGTCCACCTCGAAGACCGAGTCGGCGATCGGCCAGTGCACCACGATCTCGTCGAAGCCCAGCTCCCCGTAGACCCCCGCGAAGTCGACGAAGGCCTCGAAGGAGTCCAGCGGCCGGTCCGGGGTGAAGCCGGTCAGCAGGATCTTCCGCGGGGCGGCGCCCTCGCGGCCCACGGTCTCGCACGCGGCGTCCAGCCGCTCGGCCTGCCGGGCGATCGCCGCCCGCGACTCGGCCGGCGTGCCCGTCTCGAAGAGCTTCGGGTCCCCGGTGGTCACCCACGCCTGCCCGTACCGCGCGGCGAGCTCCAGGCCGCGCGGCCCGGTCGCGGCGACGGCGAAGGGCAGCCGGGGCCGCTGCACGCAGCCGGGGATGTTGCGCACCTCGTGCGCCGAGTAGAACGTGCCCTCATGCGTCACGACGTCCTGGCTGAGCAGGGAGTCGAGCAGCGGCACGAACTCGCCGAAGCGGTCCGCCCGCTCACGCGGCGTCCACGCCTCCTGGCCCAGCGCGGTCGCGTCGAAGCCGGAGCCGCCCGCCCCGATGCCCAGCGTGACACGGCCGTCCGAGACGTCGTCGAGGGAGATGAGCTCCTTGGCGAGGGTGACCGGGTGGCGGAAGTTCGGGGAGGTGACGAGGGTGCCCAGCCGCATGCGGGAGGTGACGGCGGCGGCCGCGGTCAGCGTCGGGATCGCGCCGAACCACGGCCCGTCGCGGAAGGTCCGCCACGAAAGGTGGTCGTAGGTGTACGCCGTGTCGAAGCCGAGCTCCTCGGCTCGCTGCCACGTCTGTCGGCCCCCGTCGGCCCAGCGTCGGTGAGGAAGGATCACAGTGCTCAGTCGCATGCCTGCGAGCGTAGGCCGTGGCACTGACAACACGCAGTGACGTGCGGTGACGTGCTGTGGCATGCGGTGGGCGGCCGTGCGCGGCTCACGTGGGCTCTGTGGCGCACGCATGCGCACGCGTATACGAGAATGGGCACCGTGACTTCAGCAACCGAGCAGCCAGGGCCCCCTTTCTCCCGGCGGCCGGCGGCCGCGCCCCGGCTGATCGCGACCGACCTCGACGGCACCCTGCTCCGCGACGACAAATCCGTCTCGGACCGTACGGTCGCGGCCCTCGCCGCCGCCGAGCGGGCGGGCATCGAGGTCTTCTTCGTCACCGGGCGCCCGGCCCGCTGGATGGACGTCGTCCGCGACCATGTGCACGGCCACGGGCTGGCGATCTGTGCCAACGGCGCCGCCGTCGTCGATCTGCACGGCGGCGGCCGGTTCATCGACGTCCGCCCCCTGGAGACCGCCGACGCCTCGGCCGTCGTCGAGACGCTGCGCGACGCCGCCCCCGGCACCTCCTTCGCCATCGAGCGCACCAGCGGCATCGACTACGAGCCGAGCTATCCGCCCTTCCACCTCGACCCGGGCGCGGTGGTCGCCCCCGCCGAGGAGCTCCTCACCAAAGGCGTCGGCTCCACGGGCCCCATCCTCAAGCTCCTCGCCCACCACCCCGAGCTGGCCCCCGACGACTTCCTCGCCCTCGCCCGCACGGTCGGCGGCGAGCGCGCCTCGTTCACCCGCTCCAGCCCGACCGCGCTGCTGGAGATCAGCGGGCTGGGTGTGAGCAAGGCCAGCACCCTGGCCCGGTGCTGCGCCGAGCGCGGCATCGCGCCGCAGGAAGTGGTGGCGTTCGGGGACATGCCCAACGATCTGGAAATGCTCAGTTGGGCGGGGACGGGGTACGCGATGGCCAACGCGCACCCCGAGGTACTGGCCGCCACGCCGCGCCATGCCGCCGCGAACAACGAGGACGGCGTCGCGGCCGTCATAGAGAGCATCATCGCCGCCTGAGACGCCTGAGACGCGCTCCTCTCTCAGCCCGGTACGCCCGCGAGGCCGTACACCCGGTGCGCGTTGCGGGCGGCGATGAGCGCGGCGACCCGTTCGGCGTCGGAGGCCGACCACGCGCCCTCCTCGACCCAGCGGCCCAGCAGCGCGCGCAGCGCCGTACGGAACAGCTCGGCGCCGACGACGTACAGCTCCGGCAGGCCGTAGCCGTCGGTGGAGAAGAGAAGCTTGCCGAACGGAGCCAGCTCCAGGAACTCGGCCAGGACCGCCTCGGCGCGCGTCCCCGTGTGGGTGAGGGACAGCCCGACGTCGGCGTACACGTGCGGGAAGACGCTGGCCAGGTAGGCGGCCTGGCGGTGGTACGGGTAGCCGTGCAGCAGCACCAGGCAGGCGCCCGTACCGGCCGTCGCCCGTATGAAGTCGGTGAGCAGTATCGGGTCCGCGTGGTCGAGCCTCAGGTCGGGGTCGCCGAAACCGGTGTGCAGCTGAAGCGGCAGCCCGGTGGCCACGGCCAGCCACAGGAGGTGGCGCAGCAGCACCGGATCGGCGACCCGGTCGCCCGCGCGGCGGCCCGCGAGCCAGTCCTCGGCGGCGGCGTGGACCTCGTGCGGGGCGGGCGGTTCGGAGGCGAGGGCCAGCCCGTGGCGGTAGGCGGCGACCGACTTGAAGCCCACGGCCGTACGGGCCGCCGCGCGCACGGCCTCCCCGACGCCCGCGACGAAGGCGTCGGCGTCCCCGGCGGCGCGGGCGGACGGGTCCTCGGGCGTCAGGCCGTCCGCGATCCGCTCCGCCAGCGTCTCCAGGCGGACGATCTCGCGGGCCGTGCCGCCCCCGGCGCCCGCCAGCTCGTCCAGGTCCGTGAGGTCGCCGGGCAGCCCGGTGTCGACGAGGTAGGCGCCTATCCCGGTGCCTCGCAGCAGCGCCCGGCGGCTCTTGTACGGGCCCAGCTCGCGGCGGCGCGCCAGATAGGCGGCGGGCGGGCAGTGCGGCTCCAGGCCAAGCAGCGGCGGGCACCAGCGCCGCACCGCGAAGCCCGCCTGCGTGTCGAAGAAGGTGGTCCCCGGCGCGGCGGGGGCGTCCGACTCCGTGAGGTACCCCTCGAAGGTACGGGCGTCCAGTTCGCCCCGGACCACTCCGTGGCAGTGGTGGTCCACCAGCGGCGGCAGCGGCAGCCAGGCCATCAGTACCGCCAGCGGGTCACGGCCGTGATCTCCTCCGGGCTGCTGCCCGCGCTCCGTTCCGCTTCCGCCCGCCGCACCGCGACGAACGCCCCATGGAGGACTTCTCCCATCGCGTCGCGCAGTACTTCCTGCCGCTCGAAAAGGCCGGCGGCTTCGGAGAGCGTCGTCGGCAGCCGGTCGATGCCGCGCTCCCGGCGTTCCGTTTCACCGAGTGCCCCCGGATCGCCGACGACCGGCGGTGGCAGTTTCGCGCCCGTGGAGACGCCGTTCAGGCCCTCGGCGATGACGGACCCGACGAGCAGGTACGGGTTGGCCGCGGCGTCCACGCACTTGATCTCCGCGTTGCCGCCGTCCGGGTCGTCCCAGCAGCCCGGCACCAGTCGCAGCGCCGCCTCCCGGTTCTCCACGCCCCAGCAGCGGTAGGCGCCCGCCCACTGGGAGGGCGCCAGCCGCAGGTAACTGGCGGGCGAGGGAGCGCCGACGGCGGACAGGGCCGGGAGGGCGTCCAGGACGCCCCCGAGGAACGCGACGGCCGCCGGGTCGAGCCCGTACGGGGCCCCGGTCTCGCGGTGCAGGCTCCGCCCGTCCCGGCCGAGGCTGAGATGCAGATGGCGGCCGCTGCCGACCTCCCCGGCGACAGGGGAGGGCGCGAACGTGGCGCGCAGCCCGTGCCGCGCGGTGACGGCCCGTACGGTCTCGCGGACGAGCACCGCCTCGTCCGCGGCCCGCACCGGGTGGGCGGGCGCGGTGGACACCTCGAACTGGCCCGCCCCGTACTCCGGGTGGATCTGGAGCACCTCGATGCCCTGGGCGTCGAGTGCCTCGGCGACGGCGCGGACGTAGTCGGACAGTTCGACGACCCGCGCCATGCCGTAGGCC
>NZ_JBHVHQ010000124.1:0-14201 GCF_042800135.1 Streptomyces sp. NPDC057654
GGACCGGCGCCGGGCGGCCCCGCCGCAAGCCCGACGCGGTCATCGCCGACAAGGCGTACTCGTCCCGGGCCATCCGCCAGACCCTGCGGCGCAGAGGCATCCGGGCAGTAATCCCAGAGCGAGCGGACCAGAAAGCCAACCGGCTACGACGCGGACAGGCCGGCGGCAGGCCACCGGCCTTCGCCCGCGAGCTCTACAGGGCCCGCAACGTGGTCGAACGCTGCTTCAACCGCCTCAAGCAGTTCCGCGCGATCGCCACCCGCTTCGACAAACTGGCCACCCGCTACAAGGCCGGAGTCCACCTCGCCTCACTCATCCTCTGGCTCCGCGAACCCATCCAAGATTCTTTGTCAGACAGGACCTAGCCACCAGCGTTTTCCCGGTGCCGGCTGATGCGCCCGGCAGACACGGCCGCGAGGCACACGGCAGAGGTATGCGGCCTTGCCAACGGTACGGCGGCGTTCGCCGTCCAGGCCGGGCCTGGGTGACGTCGGGAGAGCGCAGGCTGAGGCGGGCTGGGCCGTCGTGTCCGGCACGTCGCGGGCAGCTTCTGGACGGGGCAGGGCTCTGGGGTACGGGCCGTCTAAGGCGGGCCCGCGCGCCTGGGGCGGCACGCCCGGCCGACCGGGGGTCAGGGGGTGTCGGCGATGGCCTCCTCAAGCAGGGATCCCAGGGTCTTGGGGGCGCTGGGCGTCAGTCGAAGCGTGCTGTTGCGGAAGTGGTCCCAGGCCTTGCTGCGGTCTCCCAGTTCCTGGAGCAGCAGCGTCGCTACGGCGGGTGCGTGCGCGGTATGGGCGAGGACCATGGCCGCGGGCAGCCGCCTGAGATGGGATATGTCGATGTAGCGGGAGTCGAGGATGGCCTGGGCGGTCTCGCGGCGGTAGGCGGCGGGGCCCTTGAGGGGGAGGAAGGTCGACAGCGCTGCTGCCGGGTCGTCCTGCTGGGCGAGGGTGTCGTCCGGCGGCACAGGAGGCCCTGCGGACCGGTTGCGTTGCGTTGGTTCTGCTGGCTGAGGTAGATGGATGCGTTCTGCTGCCTGGTCGGCGATGCGGGTCGCGGTTTCGCGGACGCGCTGGTCGGGGTGTTCGATGAAGCGGGCTGCGGCGGCCTCGCTGAGGAACGGGGCGAGCCGAGCGAGCGCTTGTGCCGGGCAGAACGGGTTGCGGGCCAGTGCGTCGGCGGCCTGGGAGCGTGCGGCGGTCCACTCCGGTGTCGGGTGCTGCTGCCAGGTGGGCGGGGTGGCCTGGCACAGGCACTGGGTGGCGTCATCGAGGACGGCGGGTGTGGTGCACACACTGGCGAGTGCCTCGAATGTGTCCCAGCTGCTTTCGTAGATGCCCTCTTCACGGATCTCGTTCACCATTTCGCCGGCGGCAGTGGCGACGGCGTCTCGCAGTCCGGCGCCGTGGAGCAGGAATGCGCGCGGATGCTGGGCTGTGACCTTGACCAGTCTGGCAAGGATCAGTGACGCGCCGAGGGTTCCGGAGAAGAGGTCGTCCTTGCGCGGGTCTTTGCCGAACGCTGACTGCAGGCATGCCAGCAGCACGGGGTCGTCGAGACCGTCCGCGCGGTCGAGGAGAAGGTTCGTGACCAGCGGGCCGACGTCGGTGTCACGCACAAGCTGTGTCCACAAAGGACGAGCGGGCGGCGCCTCGAGCAGTGCCCACACGTCGTCCCGCCATGCCTGGGACGCGGCGAGCATCTCCTCGCGTTCCGCATCGGTGCGGGTCTCGGCAGTGCGCCCGAGTGCGGCCGGACGGCGGGCGGCCGCACGGATCAGCGCACAGCGGATCTCTGGGGCGATGTCGGCCTCCGCCATGGCCACGCGGCGGGCGGCACGGTGATCGAGCTGGCCGATGAGCTTGAGCACCAGGTCCTTCGGGCAGCGGCGGGACCGCATGGCACCCAGCAGCACTCTCTCGGCTCCCAGGGCGTCGGCCGCCGCCATCAGGTGGCTGCTGGTCGCCATCTGTATCGACACAAGAGCTGCCAGGACACGCGGGTTGCGGGTGCTCCTGATCATCCGGTCACGTGTCTCGTCATTGAGACCAGGCCGGGCGAAGAACCGTGCGGCAGCCTCCGGTTGCTCCCGCTCGGTGAGAGCGTCGGCAACGGCACACTGCTGCACCGAAGACAGGACAGGGCTCTCCGCGAGCGCGTCCCAGAAGAAGTGCGAATGCATAAGGCACGAAGATAGCCGCCTGCACCGACACGGGACGGCGTTATGGGAACCTCTAAAGCAGACGACGCCGGGCCTTGCGGGAAGGCTTCAGGGACTCGCTGCGTCGGCCCAGTGCGTAGGGACGAGCTTCTCACTGTGGCGCCATCGGTGTACGACGGCTTCCTGGAACCACGGTGCGGGGAAGTCCACGTGGTCGCAGATGACGACCTGCAGGTCGGGTGCCAGTTCCTCAACTACCTCGTGGATCAGTTTGAACAGCCGCTCTGCCGCGAGGCTGTCTTCGTCGTTGTGGTCGTCGCCGTCGTGGGCTGTGGGGGGAAACCAGACCTGTGAGGGCTGGTCCAGGAAGAGGATGCGCGGAACCGGTCTGCGCCGGCGTACGAAGTAACGGTGCAGGGCCAGGTGGGCCAGGACGTGGTAGCCGACCCAGTTTTTTCCGCTGCCCAGGCTCGAGAGCGGGAGCCTGCCGGTGTGGGTGGCGAACTCGATCGTCAGTCGGCTCGGGTTGAGGTGCACGCCTTGGTGAGCGTGCTCGAGCCGTAGCTGATGGGCCCACAGGGTGATGTCCTGGTTGACGGGAACCAGCCGGTCGAGGAGTTGCTCGCCTGCTGTGTCAGGGGCGAGTTCGGCTTCGAGGGCCTCTACGGCGGCCCGCGCCGTGTCCCGTGCCTGGCTGAGCCGTTGCAGGCCAGCACCCATGGTGCGCTGGAGAGCGGTGAGTGTCCCGTGGATGCGGCCGCGGGCGAAGCCGATGCGGTCCGCGAGCGGAAGGTGACCGTTGGTTTGGTCCGCCTGCGCGAGAGCCTGCAGGGCGTGTTCCGTCGCGTGGAGCTGACTGCGTAGCTGGGTGGTCTGTTGGTGGAGGGCTTCGAGAGCGGCACGTCGTGCCGGGCGTAGGGCGTCGATGTCGTTCAGCTCCTGCTGGAGGCGGTCGAGGCTGTTCCTGAGCGTGGTGATCGTCGGATCCGGCTCAGACAGGACAGAACCGCACAGGACGCAGGTTCTCGCGTCGTCATCCTGGGGTGCGGGAATGAGGTCGAGGCTCGCCAGCCTGCCTCGCGGAATGTGCGCGGAGGCGGCGTAGTCGTCCGCTGCTGCGGTTTCGGCCAGGAGCAGACGGCGGTCCGCTGCAAGGGCCCTGAGCTGCTCGCGCAGGTCGGCACAGGTGCGTTCGAGGTCGAGTCTGCGCTGGTCCTCCTCGTACGCGCGGGGCAACCCGGTGGTGGGTGACAGGACGGCGTCCTGCAAGGCCTGTATGGCCTGAACGTGATCGTCGGGCGGAGCCGGCTCTTGTACCAGGTTCAGGGCGTGGGCTTCATGCCAGAGAGCGGCAAGGGTGATGTGGTTGGTGTCGTCTGGGTCCTGAGCCCGATGGAAGTCTGTCTCCGCTTGCTTGAGCCGGCTGCGTGCGGCGTTGAGCTGTGCGTGCTTGCGTGCCTGGTCAAGAGGGGATGCGCCGAGGAAGTAGGGCAATGTCTGTTTGAGGGCGGCGGCAACGTACCGGTCGCTTTGCCGGTGGAAGAGGTGGTTCTTGTCGGCGATCTCGCTCTGGCCCTGCAGGCACAGCAGCATTGCGTGGCCGAGGTGGGCGTCGGTGAAAGTGGAGCCGCGGCCGCCGGGGGTGGTGCTGTGGTTCTCCTCGATGCCGATGAACCGGCCAAGCCGCTGGCGCAGTGCGCGGCGGTCGGTATTCGCTGCGAGGGCGGTGTGAGGCGGCGGCTCGAGGTCGGGGCCGAACCTCAGCATGACTCGCTCGGTGGTCTTCTTGCCGGGTCCAGGGGCGGGGCGGGCGACAAAGGCGCGTGTGGTGTCCAGCTGGAACAGGGCCGCGTACCAGGAGACGGTGTCGGTCATGGGGCCGATGGGGAAGGTGACCGTGTTGCGGCCGGTGCAGTACTCGAAGATGTCGAGCAGGGTGCTTTTCCCTGTTGCGGACTGGCCGGTGACGACGTTGAGTGCGCCCGGTCTGAAGGGGACGACGCGACGGCCGCCGTCGGCGTTGTAGAGGATGAGGGCGAGCAGTTGCACGCGGTCAGGGTCCCACGCCGAGGCCGGCGAAGACGGCGGCTGTCTCGTTCTCGGCCATCCAGCGGCCGATCAGGCGTGCGCTGCGCAGGATGTCGTGCATCTCGGTGTCCTGGGATGGCGGGGTGTACAGATGGATGGATGGCCTGAGGCAATCGTGATGCAGTTCGAGCATGTCGTGGCGGAGTGCGAATCGCAGTCCTGCCCGCACCGGTGCCACCAGGACCTTGGCGCGACGGGGGAAGCCGGCCCGCAGCACGGGGTGGTGGCCTATCCAGGCGGACAGGCGGGTGTGGGTGCCGGCGGGCAGTGCTTCTCGTGTGGCCTGGTGCAGTGTCATGGGGGCGATGATGAAGGACAGGGCCCACGGCATGCCTGATGTCTGCCGGCGGGTGTAGGCGTCGGCGGCGGTGGACAGGAGAGTGGCGATCAGCGCCGGGTTGAGCATGGCGGCGACGAGGGCTGCCGGTTCGTTCCAGGCGGTTTCTGCCGCGGGGGCGCGGATCTGTCCGGTCGGTGGGGTGGTCATGATCGCGCCTGCAGCGTGCGCATGCGGTCACGGAAGTCGGGGTGCCATCCCACGCGTCCTGTGTCCGCGAGCCCATGGCGCTGGCCGCGGACGAAGAACGCCTCGTGGTATCTGTCCTGCAGGCAGGGGCCGTTGCGCTGGGAGAGGTCTTTGAGGAGTCTGGCTCCTGCTTGTTGTCTGGCCGCTTCGTCCGTCGTGGCGGCGAGTTCGACCTGCATCCACTCGAACTCGGTTTCCCACTCGTCGACGAGGTCGCGGCTGAGAGCGGTGAGTTCGTCTGCTGCGACGAGGTCTTCGGCGATCCAGCGGATGGCCTGGGTCTGTGCACGGTGGTAGTCGATGACCGAGAGCCGCAGGTTCACCGGCGGGTAGGCCACCCATCTCATCTGGTGGACGAAAGGGCTGTCGGCGTAGGCCGTGGTGAGGGCATCGTCGCCCGTCTCTTCGCGGTCGGCGACGGTGGGGAGCCGGCCACGGGTGAACTGGTCGCGCAGGGCGTCGATGGCCGCACGGGTCATTCCGACGTCCACGGCATGTCGGCGCCTCTGCAGCAGTTCCAGTGCCCGTTCATCCCACCACTGCCACACCATGGCCAGGAAGAGGTCCTCATGCCCGACCGGCAGGCACCAGCGCAGCTCCGCGCGGACGAGGGCGGGAACGTCCTCGATGCGCGGTGAGGAGTCCATGACGGTGATCCGCGAGACGAACGCGGCCCGGTCCGCCGGCCCCAGCCCGAGGAACTGCTCACGGGCCTGCTGGATACGCCCGGACGCCTGGTGCAATGCGGCACGCTCCAGCCCACTCAGGGCCACCCGTTCGTCGCGTGCCTGGGGACGGAGCGCGGCCATCGCGCTGCCGGGACTGGCCTGTTGGGTGGAGACAAGCGCCAGCGTCGGCCCCTCGACATCGCAGGGCACCGCCGTGTCCATCCAGTTCTTCAGGGTCAGCCACACATCGGGAGAGGCGTCCGTGAGCTGCCGGTCGCTTTTCTGATGGTGCTTGATCTGCAGGAGTTCCGTCGCCGATCCGGCTCGCTCCCAGGCGATGTCGTCATGGAGTTCCAGGCAGATCGCCGCGTCGGGACGTGCATGATCGGCCTTCAGCAGTTCCAGCAGCGCCCACCAGGTCTGGTGCTGGTAGCCCAGCGCGCTGGGCGCGGCGCTGTGCGCAGGCTCCCCCATACCACCACTCCCCCAGAGCTACTGAGCACGAGACAGGTTCCCGTCATGCGGGAGCCCGCGCAAGGCAGCCGTCAGCCGTGGACCGCCCAGCGGTATCCGTTGTACCTCATGACGGCATGTTCCCCTGCTTCTTTGGGACTGCACCCCCGCAGCAACAGGCACGAGGCCGGTACAAGTCCCGTTCTGTGCACGCGGCATGGTCTGGTGGTGTTCTGTTAGGTCTATGCGTTTTCGCTGTTCAAGAGCATGTGGGGAACGTGGAGACGCAGGAAGTGAACCGATTGCGGGCCGCGTTGGGGCTGTTCGTGGAGGATGTGTTCGCCTCGGTGCCGCGCAAGGATCAGCGGGCCGAGGGCGAGTGCCATCTGCGGGGGCTGATGCTGGATGGTCGGCGCACGTCGGTCCAGCCGATGGCCCGGCGGCTGCCGGACGGGAACATGCAGGCCTTGCAGCAGTTCGTCAACCAGTCGCCGTGGCAGTGGACGCCGGTGCAGCGGCGGATCGCCGAGCGGCTGGTCCAGGTCGTCAAGCCCGAGGTGTGGGTCATCGACGATGTGTCGTTTCCCCAGTGCGGGCGGTCCTCGGTCGGGGTGGCCCGGCAGTCCTGCGGGGCGTTGGGCAAGCGGGCCAACTGCCAGGTGGGGCGTCAGCATGCACGCGGCCACCGACCTTGCTTCCTGCCGCTGGAATGGGAGCTGTTCCTGCCCGAGAAGTGGGCCCACGGCATCCGGCGCCGCACGTCATCTGGTGGCCGACCGACTCGCCATCACCGGCAGCAGGTGGACCGTCCCCGGAGCCGAAGCCGCCCTGACCCTCCGGGCCCTCATCAGCAACGGCGACTTCCCGCACTACTGAACCTTCCACACCCACAGAGAACGCGAACGCCTCTACCCCCGGTCCGACCAGCACAACTACGAACTCCTGGCCTGACCGACGAGCTTGCGTCAGAAGATCCGCACCCTTGCTTGATCAAGTGCGCGGCGTCGCCTTGACGAGGCGTACGGATTCACCATCGAGTAGTGCTTCGTCGATGTGACGGAGGCGATCTCCGGTCATGAACTGGCGGTCCCGGGGACCCATTTCAGTGTGGCCAGGCCGGCGGGGCCCCCGAGGTGGAGTGTGTGGCCGTCAACGCTGGTGTGGGCAAGGTTGGTCACGGGCGCTGCGGTGAGCAGTGAGTGGATGAGGTCCCCTGTCTGCGGGTTCCAGAGGCGGACGCCGGTGCCGCTTGCGGTGACGAGGGCTGAGGATCCGTTCTTGTACGGGAGCGATGTCATGGCGGTGGTCAGGGGCGTATCGATGTGCCGCAGTGGCTCCCAGGTTGCCGTGTCCCAGAGGGTGATGCCGTGTGAGGTGGCTGCGGCCACGGTCAGGTGGTTCGTGGTGAGGGGGACCAGGGTGAGGGCATTGTGCCTGCGGGGAAAGGGAAAGCCTCCGGCTCCAGCGGTGATCTGGTTGCTGTCCAGGTCCCAGAGCAGTAGTCGGGACCGCTCGGCCCAGAGGATCGTGGTGGTGTCGTGAGGGGACGGCAGAGCGAGGCATGCGCTCGTATCCAGGCGGCTGGGGAACGGGAAGTCTTCTCTGATCGTGCCGCTCACGAGACTCATCGCGGACAGGCCCGCCCCGCTGCCCGTCACCAAAGTGGAGTCACCGTCGGGTAGGCGGACCACGCACCAGACCCGGCGGTGCAGCGGCCCTGACACGGGGTGAAGGTCGTCGGATGCCGCGTTCCACAGTTCGATGCCCTCGTCGTGCTCGATGACGACGATGGCTTCCGCGTTGGGGCCGGGGACTGCCTCCAGGGCCCGTACGGGGAGGCGGCTGGTGTGTTCGGTCAGTGTGTATCCGGTGGACGGGTCGATCAGGGCGACGGTGTGGCCCGTGGCCACCGCGAGGAGTTCGTTTCCGGCCTCCCCGTGGACGACGCTCATCAGGCGTGGTGCGCCGGGGGCGTTCACCGGAGGCCGTGTGGGGGAACGTCGCTGATAGCGGCTGTCTGTCCGGTCCCACAGCAGGATGCCTTCGTGATCGGCGGAGGCCAGGTTCCAGTACCGCCCGTTGCGGCTGGGGACTCCCCTCAGCAGCGTCGTCCGCGACGGCACGGGGTAGCGGCCCATGGACCGCGGCGTGTTCTCCCATAGTCGCCACACGGTGACTGCGTCGTTGGTCACGACGCCGAGCATCGTCTGGTGATTGAGGTCGTCGAGGCTGACAGCCCGTGCGGTTTCGACGGGCAGTGGTGCAAGGGGCTCGTCGTCGAAGGGGCTGACGAGTTGGACTTCCCGGCGGCGTGGGATGGCCAGTACGTCGTGGCCGGACGGTCCGGTCACTGCAGCCATGGTGCGTTCGGCGCTGTTTACGAGTCCCGTCATGATCGTGTCTTGGGTCAGCGGGTCGACCAGCGCCAGATTGCCGCGATAGGTGCGGCACAGGCGGTAGCGGTGTCCGCGCGTGTCAGACACCCACAGGTTCCGTGTGGCGGGCTTGGTTTCGTCCGGCCAGGTCACGCGGTGGACAAGGTCCTCGCTCGGCTGCCACAGCACCATTTCGCGGTTGATGTGCACGGCGATCTTCCAGCGTGACGGGCCATCGGCCAGCACGCTCACCGTCCCGGCGCCCTTGCGGTTCAGGGACGCCAGCCGGCGGCCGGACAGCGGATCGAACACCGCCGCTCCCTGGGTGGTGCCCGCTACGAGGAAGGGGCGGCCACTGGTTCCCATGGCGACGGCGAGGGAGTGCACGGGGCTGGTGGGGATGTGGACGAGTTGTTGTCCGGTGGTGCTGTCCCACACGCCGATGCCGTGCCGGGTGCCGGCCGCGATCAGACTGCGCCCGTCCGTGGTGCGCAAGGCGCGCATGTCGTGGACGTGTTCGGCAGGGGAGGCCACAACGTTGGTGTGGGGCTGCCATGGTGCGCGCACGGGCTGCAGGGGCAGGTGGAGCGCGGCCAGGTTGTGGTCGGGCGCGGGCAGTGGGTCGGGGTCGGGGTCGGTGGATGCGGCGAGGTGGAAGCGGATGCTGCCCAGCCGGGAGAGGTAGTCGGTGGACTCGTCCAGGTAGGGCTCGATCAGTCCGGCTGCGGTCAGGACGCGGCGGGAGGCATCGCCGGTGGGCAGCGGCAGACCCAGTCGGGCGCGCAGTGTTCCCGAGCTTTCCCTGGCCGCGAGGTGCAGCGGCATGACCTCGTCGGTCAGGGTGCGGCCGGCCTGGGCGTGGGCGACGGTGTGGCGGCGTACATAGGGATGGGGGGGCGAGCCGGCCGCCCGCGCGTGCCAGTTCCGCGCAGGCGGTGGCGATGTCGCGGTGGATGCGCTGCCGCTCGTCAGGTTCGGGCTCGGGTTCGGGTGCCGCAAGGGTCAGGGAATGTGGTTGTTTCAGGAGGACTTCGGCCACGCGCTGATGGACCGGCCGGTAGACGGCGCGGCCGTCCTCCTCGCCGGTGGTGAGGTAGCCGATCAGCCGGCTGTGCTGGACGAGGCGGGTCGCCGCGTCGATGTCGTGCCGTCCGGGTGCGTCGGGGCTCAGGACGGCGGCTGTCACGGCGGGCCAGACTTCCGCCCAGGGCAGGCCGTTGCCCTGGGCGAACGCGGTGGCGCGCAGGACGGCGAGCAGGAGGGCGGGGGCGACGTCATGGTCGCGGGCGACCCGTGCGAGGTCGTCTCGCAGGAGCGCCGTGGTTCCTGTCTGCAGGCGGGAGCGCCACTGGGGGTCGTTCACGTCCTGCGGTGCGGGAGCGGTGCGCAGTTGCGCGGCGGCGAGGCGTGCGTCGAGGAACGACGGGGTGACTGCCTCGGCGATCGCCTGGGCGGTTTGCGCGGTGAGGGTGTCCTGGGCTGTGTAGGGGCTGTCGGGGTGGTCTTGCAGGAGGGCTTGTGCGTAGGCGGCGATGTCGTCGGCGGTTTCCGGCCCGTCGGTTCGCAGGTGTGTCAGAGGTACCTCGCCGTGGCCGATGCCCGGCTGCAGCGCGGTGTGGAGGGCTCCCAGGAGCTGGTCGGCCGCGGTGTCCTGCAGGGTGTTGTTGGTATCGGCGACGGCGGAGCTGCGCATGCCAAGTACCAGCCGGACGGCTGGCGAGCCGTCAAAGCGGCGTAGCCATGCCAGGGGTCCGACCACGTCCGACAGGCAGGCAAGGGGTTGCTCCGCCTCGTCCAGTGCGTCGAGGACGATCGTGACCGGGGTGCTCTCGTCGTGGCTTTCGGGGTCTGCGAGGTGGTGGAGCAGGATTTGCAGCGGGGGCTCTTCGTGCGCGGCGGTGAGGTCGAAGGCCGCAAGGAGGTCGTCGATCAGTTCCAGTGCCGATTTTCCCCGCGCGAGGACGGCCGCGTCCACGGCGCCCGGCCGTGGGCGCAGGTCGGTGGGGATGTGCTGTGCGGTGTGGGCGAACCGTGACTCCGTCATGAACAGGGAGTCGCTCAAGGTGACGAGGCGGGCGAGGAGGGCTGATTTGCCCGACCCGGCGGCCCCGGTCACCACCATGACCCCCGCGCCGTCGGTGACGAAAGCCGTCAGGGTTTGCATGAGGGCGGTACGTCCGCTGAAGTACCAGCCGGGGTCGCTGTCGCTGGTGCGGCCGGAGGCTCTGGAAAGCCAGTACTCGGCCAGGGGGGCCGTAAGGGCCAGCGAACGCCGTGCTGGGGCGACCAGTTGCTCCGGCGGACGGTAGTGGGGGTTGGGCAGACACGGGCTCGGCTTGTCACGGCGGGAGTCGGGGCACACCCACAGAGCGCGCAGCAGCCCGGGGTTGTTGTCGGCGACCGTGTTGAGGAGTTTCTCCCACTCCTCGAACGACAGATGGGATGCGGTGAAACCGGCGGACTCGTCCTGGGCGAGGTCCAGGCTGAGCTGCAGCAGCTGAGTGAACTCCCCCACCCGGGGCTTCTGGGTGGAGTCACCGCTGGTGATCACCGCCAGACTGCTCAGACTGCGGCGGGAGGTGCGCAAGTCCTCCAGAAGGGCGGCGAGTTCCCGCTTCAGGACGCCGGAGAAGCAGGCGTCCACGAGGACAAGGACATGCTCGGCGTCGCTGTCCAGGACGGCGGCGATCAGCTCGCTGGTGGGGAAGGCGGTGGTGAGCAGCCGGTCGGTGTCGGAGGTGGCGAAGGTGAGGTAGTGCCTTTGGGAACGGCCCGCCACCCCGTGCCCGGTGATGTACACGACGAGCGAGTCGTCCCAGGCGGTCTCGGGCAGGCACGCGCCGTCCAGGAAGTCCCGCAGGTCTGCCACCGAGGTGAGCTGGCCGGCGTGATGAAGGTCGAAGCGCCGTTCGGCGTCCAGGTCGGGGTGGGTGAGCCAGCCGGTCACGGTCGCCACCTGGTCGCCGATACCGGCGGTGAACTTGTCGTCCTGGAGTCCGTAGTCGTCGACGGCGATGACCACCAGCCGACGTGCTGCCGCTTCCACTCCTGGGACTCCCTCACCTGCGCTCGTGCGAGGGAAACTCTAACCGCCTGTCCCCCACCAGAGCCCGAAGCGCTGGCCCCGGCGGCCCAGGAGCGGTACGCCCGGCCCCCTATAAGATCAACGGCGACAAGGCAGCGGGTCACAGTTTCGGGGGTGTCGGGTGAGCATGCACATCGTGGGTGTCCATGGCATCTGGCAGGGGAACACCAACGCCGTGAAGCTGTCGGCAGACTGGGGCGGGGCCCTGGCCCGGGGGCTGCGGCGGTACCACGGGGCGCACTGCCCCATCCCGCCTTTGACGGTGTCGCACTACGGGCGCCTGTTCCGCGCCCCGGCGCAGCATCTGAGCCCCAGCACGGACGAGACATGGGTGGACGAGATCCCGGTCACGGACGAGGAAGAGGCCTTCATCCTCGACACGCTCGATCCCTATCTACCGGACGGCGTCGACCCCGCTTCCCTGTCCGTCGACACTCTCGGCCTCGGAGTCCCCTACGTCCCACGCCACGTCGCCCAGGTACTGGTGGCCGTCGACCAGAAAACGGTCCGGGACACGGGGCGGTGGCTGCTGCGGATGATCCGGCAGGTCTACCGCTACCTCCACGACGATGACGGCTACGGCTCCCCCATCCGGGACCTGGTCGCCGAAGAACTGCACCGTCCTGGCCCGCGCGTGGTCATTGCCCACTCCCTGGGCAGTGTCATCGTGTTCGACATGCTGACGCGCAAGGACATCGGTCCTGGCCCGGACGGCCTGCAGCACCTGGTCACCTGCGGCTCGCCGCTGGCCTGGCCGACCATTCGCCGCTCTCTGGGCCACGAGGGGCTCCTTCAGATCCCGCAGGGAATCGAGTGGCTCAACCTCCACGCCGCCGGCGACGTCGTCGCGCAGTCCCGCGGCCTGGCCCACGTCGCACCGGACGTACACGACGAAGCCGTTCACAACGGTGTAGCCGAACCGCACTCCGCTGTCCGCTACCTCGCCCAGCAGCCACTTGCGGATCTGATCGCCAAGACTGCCGTCGGCTGAACAGCCGCACTCGCGAGCCCGCACCGCTGAGGGCATGGCTGTCCCAGGACTGCTGATCGGCTACGGCTCGGCCCAGATCCGGGCGGCAGCACACCGGTTAGCCCTGGCTGGACCAGCCTGCAGAACCCGACTCGTTCGTCGCCACGCGCGTGATCCGCCGGACGCAGACATCGGGGTTGCCGACGGGAAAAATGCCACGCGTGGGCGCGGGAAGTCTCCCTACTGTCAGTGCCATGACGACAGTTGCGCGGCAGGATCTCCAGGAGGGGCTGGAGCGGGCTCTGCGGCGGTTCCGCAGCATGACGCCACAAGACATCAAGGTGTTGTCCCGGCAGTTGGCCGGCACCACACGGGCAAGACGCTTCAATGCGCTCACCGAGGCCCTGGCACGCGGCCGGGTGCTCGATCACCTGCTAGAGACCGAGTTCCCTGATGCGGCTGCTGCCGCGGAACCAAGTGACGAGGACGGGACGCCGCGGCAGCCGCACGATCCGCACTCTGGTGCCGACAGCAGAAGCCTGGCCTCACAGGCCGCGCGCACCGCACTGAAAATCCTGACGAGCAGTGACCGGTTCAGCGTCACCGAGGCCGTGGAACGGGCGGTCAGCCACCTGTGTGGTCCACCGCTCCCGGAATGGGAGTACCTCTGTGTCAACCTCGCCCTCGACGGCACCCCACCCGTCGACATCGGTGGGTGGCAGCTCGCCTCGTTCGACTACGCAACCGATCCGCAACTGCCGCTGACGGGAGCGCCCGGCGTCCCGGGGGATCTGCTCGCACCGCGCGCTCTGCACGAAATGCACGGCTTCGGTCTGCTCCGCCGCCCACTGGGGAGCGTTCTGGTCCCCGTGGACGATGACCAGCCGCGGGAACTCGTGTGGCCTTTGCTCGCGCTGAATCTCGCTCTTGAGGTCCCGGTCGTGGCCGGCCCGCGCTACCTGGTGGAACCTGGGCACCGCGTCGTCCGCCCGCACTTGGGCTGGCCGCTTCCGTCAGAAGTGTGCCGCTGGGGCTACACCCTCGCACCGGGCCATCGCCAACCGGCCTACATGATCAGCCACGGGCACGACGCGGACGTTGCCGTGTTCTGCCGTGCCTTCCTGACCCGCGCCGCCGGGCTCGATGCACGGCGCCAAGACCAACTCGCGCGGGCCGCCGATCACTTCCTCTTCGTGAAGTGCCATGAACTCGGCGACTCCGGCGGCACAACCGCCGTGTCGTCCCTGCACCTGAGCGAATCCGCGTTCCGGCTCACCGCGGCGATGGAGTCTCTGCTGGCCGGCGGTGACGGCAGGCATGCCGAGGTTGGCCGCAAAGTCCAGCAACGTGCCGCCATGCTCGTCGGTACGGACGACGATGACCGCCTGCAGGTCCGCAACACGGTAGGGGCAGGATACGCGGCCCGCTCTGCCTACGCCCACGGAGCCAAGGACAAGGAATCGGATCTGCATGCCCTGCGGTCCGTGACGTGCCGGATACTGACTCATTGGGTGGTCCAAGCCGCGTACTGCACACGCCTGTCGGGCCGTTACGGTTGCCGCGACGGGCTGGTCAACCTCCTCGACGACGCTCTACTCTCCCACCGCCTGCACCAGGAACACATCGTCGGCCCGCGCGACACGTTCCATGCCGACGGCGGCACCCCTCCGCTGCCGCCCGTCGCGCTCTGGGACCCCAGCCAGTTCAGGCTCACCGGCCCCAGCCCCTCACCCCTCGACCTGGCCTGACCCGCTGACGCAGCCAACAGCCTTCCAGCAACGAAAGACATCTCACGTGCTTAAGAAGTCAAGCCGCGACGGCCGGCTCGGCCGGGAAGGAGGTGAACGCGTGTTGTTCGTTGAAGAGCTGTCCGGT
>NZ_JBHVHQ010000125.1:0-14158 GCF_042800135.1 Streptomyces sp. NPDC057654
CCTCGCCATCTGCCAACTGCCTCGGGAAGGCTTATCGGTTGGGTTGCGCTCGTCTGTCCGGTGATGGCGCGATTCGTGCCATGGCTTGATCAGTCGATAAGGTGCCACGTCACGACCGCACCCCGTTCAACGGGTCAGGAGGAACGAGTGGCACAGATCATCGCCGAGGTCTCACGGACGTTCAACGAATTCCTGCTCTTGCCGAACCGGACACGGACGGACTGCTCGGCTGCGACGGTGGATTTGCGGACGCCTCTCGTCCGGCATATCGCGGGTGAGGGGGCGGCGATCGAGCTCCAGTCGCCGTTCACGTCCGCGATCATGCAGGCCGTCGGCACGCCCGAGCTGGCGATCGCGCTGGCGCGCAATGGCGGTCTCGGCTTCGTGCACCACAATCAGCCGGTTCGGAAACAGGCCGCGGCGGTCCGCCAGGTGAAGAACTTCAAGGCCGGGTTCGTCACCAGCGACACCAACGTACGGCCCGACGACAGTCTGGGCCTCCTGGTCGATGTCATGCGCCGCACCGGTCACAGCACCGCCGCGGTCACCGACGACGGGAGCGCCGCCGGGCGGCTGCTCGGGCTGGTGACCTCGCGGGACTTCCATCCGCAGCGCCACGATCTGAGCGGGCCGGTCGGCGGGCGGATGACGGCGGTCGACGACCTGGTGTGCGCCGGGGCCGACACCACGCTGTCCGAGGCGAACGCGCGGCTGTGGGACGAGCGGCTGGACTGCCTCCCGGTGCTGGACGCCGCGGGGCGTCTCCAGTATCTGGTGTTCCGTTCCGACTACGCGGACAACAAGCGCTTCCCGGATCAGACCGTGGACGCCGCCAAGCGGCTGCGAGTGGGCGCGGGCGTCAACACGCACGACTACCAGGAGCGCGTTCCGGCACTGCTGGAGGCGGGCGTGGACGCGTTGTGCTTCGACTCGTCGGACGGGTACAGCGACTGGCAGGCGCAGGCGCTGTCCTGGGTGAAGAAGCACTATCCGGAGATCCCGGCCGGCGGCGGCAACGTGGTCGACGGCGAGGCGTTCACCTTCCTCGCCGAGGCGGGGGCGGACTTCGTCAAGGTCGGGGTGGGCGGCGGCTCCATCTGCATCACGCGGGACCAGAAGGGCATCGGCCGCGGCCAGGCCAGCGCCGTGCTCGACGTCGCGGCCGCCCGTGACGCCTTTCGCGAGCGTACGGGCGAGTACGTGCCGATCTGCTCCGACGGCGGGCTGGTGCACGACTACCACGTGGCCCTCGCCCTGGCGATGGGCGCCGACTTCGTCATGATGGGGCGCTACTTCGCCCGCTTCGACCAGGCCGCCGGCGCGAAGCTGCCCACCCGCGACGGCTTCGTGAAGGAGTACTGGGGCGAGGGCTCGAACCGGGCCCGCAACTGGCAGCGCTACGGCCAGGGAGGGCAGGGGCTGGTCTTCGAGGAGGGCGTCGACGGCTGCGTACCCTACGCGGGCGACCTCAGCGAAGGGCTCGCCCAGACCGTCGCCAAGCTCAGGACCACGATGGTCTCCTGCGGCTCCGCCACCCTGCCCGAGTTCCAGTCCACGGCCCGGCTCACGCTCGTATCGGAGCAGAGCTTCCAGGAGAGCCACGCCAGTGTCGCGCTGCGGGACTCCCCGGCCTCTGTCTCCTGACCCGCGGGGCCCTGATACCGCTTACCCTTCCTGCTTTCGGCTGACCAGTTCGGTGATCCAGGTCGGGGCGAACGGGGACGTGCAGCCCGGGGACGTCGGGTAGTCCTTGAGCACCTGCAAGCGCTCGCCGATGCCGATGGCGCGGGCGCGGTGCTCGGGGTTCTCGATGCCGATCTGGGCCAGGCAGCAGTTCATCTGCCACTGAAGGCGGTCCGGGGCCTCCTTCATCTCCGCCTCGATGACGTCGAGCAGGCCGGGGAGGTCGAGGCCGTCGGGGCGCTTCATCACGCGTTCGACGGTCAGGGCCCACCCGGCGGCGGCCACCGCCGGGTCCGGGTCGGCGGACCAGGACCGGCGCACCTCCTCGGCGTGCGGGTTCTTCTTGACCACGTAGTTCACGAGCCAGTCGTGCACCTTGGGGGTGCGCGCCTCGCGCAGCATGGCGTCCAGTTCGTCGCGCCCGAACGCCTTCGGGCGGCAGATCAGGGTCGCCAGCAGCCTCGCCGCGGTGTCGCCCGTCTCCCAGAGGCCGCGCGCGAGGTCCTGTTGCGTCTTGAGCCGCTTCGCGAGCGCGCGCAGCTTGCCGAGGTTCACGCCGTGGTCGTCGCCGTGCTTCTCGTTGACCCTGCGCGCCTTCGGGTCATCGAGTTCGGCCAGCTCGGCCATCACCTCGGCCACGGTCGTCCCGGCCACCTCGGTCTCCTGTCCCTCTCGCACTCGTACGCGTGCTCGTATGGGATCCAGCCTACGAGAACGGAGGCGCTCGGCGTGACCGGCCGTGCGGCGTGGGGGCGACTGGGCGTCGAGGAGCCGCCGGTACGGGCCGTCGCGGCGTGCGAGTTCGGTGTGGGTGCCCTGTTCGGCGATCTCTCCGTCCGCCAGTACCAGGATCAGGTCGGCGTGCCGGACGGTGGAGAGGCGGTGGGCGATGATCAGGCAGGTGCGGTCGCGCAGGAAGGGGCGCAAGGCTTCCTGGAGGGCGCTTTCGGTGGCGTTGTCCAGGTGCGAGGTGGCTTCGTCCAGGACGACGACCTCCGGCTCGCGGAGCAGCATGCGGGCGATGGCGAGGCGCTGGCGCTCCCCGCCGGAGAGCTGTACGCCGCGGTCGCCGATGACGGTGCCGAGCCCTTCGGGCAGCCGTCGGACCGTGTCCAGGACCTGGGCCGTCGCGCAGGCCGCCAGGAGCCGGGAGTCGTCGGCGTCCGCTCGCGCGAGGCGAAGGTTGTCCCGGATGGAGCCGTGGAAGAGGTACGGCTCCTGGGTGACGACGCCGATGTGGCGCTGGAGGCTGTCCAGGGTGAGTTCCCGGACGTCCGTCCCGCCGACCTCGACGCGTCCGGCCGTGGGTTCCCAGGAGCGGTTGAGCAGCCGGGCCAGGGTGGACTTGCCGGACCCCGAGCCTCCGACGACGCCCACCGACATGCCCGGTGCGGCCGTGAAGCTGACGTGTGCGAGCACGGGGCGCGGGCGGTCGTCGGCAAAGTCGCCGCCCTCCGGGTCCTCCGGCGCCGGCGCGAGCGACGCGGGGACGCCGGCGGCCCGAGCGGGGTAGGCGAAGGCGACGTCGGTGAACGACACCATGCTCCCCGCGACGGGCCGGGCCCCGGGCCGGTCGGTGATCGACGGGGCGAAGCGCATGATCTCGCGTACCCGGTCGAAACTGACCACGCCCCGGACCAGGTCCAGACGGCAGACGGGAAGCGCGGTGATGGGCCCGTACAGGACGGTCAGCAGGCTCGCCATGGCGACCACGGTGCCTACGGACATCGCGCCGCCGATGACCATCGTGCCCGCCCAGACGTAGACGACAGCCGTGGCGGAGGTGGTCACGACGGTCAGCGCGGCGCCGACGCGGGCGTCCAGGAGCGTCCCGCGCACCATGGTTCCGCGCAGGCGCACGGCGACGTGCCGGAACCGGGCCGCCTCGCGCGGCCCCGCGCCGAAGAGCCTGACCGTCTCGGCGCCGCCCGCGCCGAGCCGCTCGGCGGCCAGCGAGTCGAGGTCCGCGGTCGCGTCGAGCTGGTCGCGGGCGATCCCGCGGAGAACCGCTCCGGAGTGCGCGGTCAGCGCGTACACCACCGGGACCAGGGCGGCGGCGGCCAGGGCGATGCGCCAGTCCAGGACGGACAGCGCCACACCGGCCGCGGCGAGCACGACCAGCGACGACACGGCCGTCCGGAGGGTACGGGCGATCAGGTCGTGGACGCCCTGCACATCGCCGTGCAGCCGGGAGACGACCGCCCCGGAGCGCGCCCCGTTGAAGAAGGCCGCGGACTGACGCTGGAGATGGGCGAAGAGGTCGCAGCGGAGCCGGGCGGTCACATCCTCGGCGAGCCGGGTCACCAGCCGGCGCTCCCCCAGGGCGGCGCAGGCGGCGAGCAGCCCGGCGGCCAGCAGGGCCGCGCCCAGGACGCGGACCCGCGTGAGGTCGCCCGCCAGCACGCCTTTGTCGATGAGTTCTCTGGCGAGGAAGGCGGGCAGTACGGCCATCCCCGCGTTCACCATGATGAGCAGGCCGGCCAGGGCCGTGCGGAGACGGAACGGAGCGAGAAAGCCGCGGAAGGACACGTACGCGTCGTCGATCATGGATCAGTCCCCTTGCGTGGGCGCGGGCCGGCTGCGTGCGGGCGGGCGCGGAAAGGGCGTGAGGCTCGCGGGCTTCCGTCGGCCTCACGCCCTGCGCTCAGCGGTTCAGCGGATGGCGGCCGGGCGCTCAGCCACAGGCGAAGAGCGATATGTGGCTCGGACGGTGGTCACCGCAGGACCACCAGCTGGCTTCGCTGTCCATCCGCTCTTCGGACTCCTCGGGCGGCTTCAGGCCCTGAAGGTCGTGGATGCTCATGACGTCTCTCCTTCTGTTGTTCTGTTGGGTTTCCTCCGGATCAGGCGATCCGGAAGGCTCATGGGGCGGGCTCGGGCGGAGGCCGGCTCAGGCAGAGGCGGGCTTGGTCACCGCAGGAAGGGCAGGTTCACCGGCCGGCCGTCATGGCGCACGCCGTGCGCCGCCGCCAGGGCCAGCAGCACCCCGGCGCCGCCGGAGGCCAGGTCCATGGAGAGCCGCAGCAGTTGGTCGCCGGGGAAGGCCGTACGGCCGCGCCGCTGGAGCACGTGCCAGTTCAGGCCGCGCACCTGCTCCGCGACCGCGTGTGCGGGCGCGTCAGGACCGGCGGCGGCGTTGAACAGGACCATGCCGGCGCGGCCGTCGAAGAGCCCCGAGAAGATATAGAAGCCGGAACGGGACGCGGGCCCGATCGCCCATAGGCTCTCCGCGAAGAACGGGTCGTGGCGGTGCGCCAGGTAGTGCCGCAGCGCGAAGCCGATGCCGACGCTGCCCGCATGGAGGTACGGAAGGGTGCGACGGCCGTCGTCGACGTGCAGGCCGCCCCGTGCGACGTGGACGCAGCGCGCCAGGTCCCGCCGCAGGGCGACGGCCGCGGCGTCGAGCCAGGCGACGTCCCCGCTCGCCTCGTACATGTGGGACATCAGCAGCGCCGGGCCGGACGCCCCCCGCATCAGGCCGACCGCGGAGAGCCGCTCGGGCCACTCCTCGACGCGTCGGCGCAACAGGGCGGCGGTCCGTTCGGCGCGCCGGAGGCAGTCGGCGTCGCCGTGCCGCCGGGCGAAGGCGAGCCAGTTCAGGCCGATTCCGGCCAGCCCGCCGTACAGACTGTGGTCGAGCCCGCCGAGGTCGGTTCCCGCGACGCGCTCCAGCAGGGTGAGCGCGCCGTCCTGGTCGCCGAGTTCCCACAGGGCGTGGGCGATGCCGTGGGCTCCGTCGTAGAAGCCCGGCGGCAGGGGCGAGGGGGTGTGGCGTACGCGGTGGGCCAGCCAGTCGGTCCCCTCGGCGTACTCCTGGGCGCCGCTCACCCGCAGGGCCCAGAGCACTCCGGCGGCGCCATGGGCGAGGTTCAGTCCCCCCACGCCGGTGAACTGCCCGATGTCGCCGGGGAAGAGGCGATCGGCACGGGCGGGCGTCGCGCTCTCGACGATCGCCCCCGCCAGCGAGGCGCGCACGCGCGGCCAGCGCGCCGCGTCCAGCTCGATCCGGCCGCACTCCCGCTCCAGGCCGGCACGCGCCCCGCCCGGCACGCCGCGCGTCGGCTTCGGGGTCGGGGTCGGGGTCGGGGTCGGCGGGGGCGTCGGCGCGAGAGCCGTCACCGAGGCGTCGAAGTGCGAGCGCGGCACGCCGAACGCCTCGGCGACCAGGTCCGCCAGGTGCGCGGCCTTGGCCGGTTGCAGCCGTACGAGCGTGGTCAGCGGCACATACAGGGCCAGCCGCAGCGCGGCCAGGGCATAGCGGTCCGGATCGAATCCCTGCCGGTCGGGCGGGGCGCCGAAGCCGGGGTGCTCCAAGGTGGGGCGGCGCGGGCTCCCGACCGGCCGGCTGACCTCGAAGTCGACGAGCACGGCCCGCGGCCCGTCCTCCCGTTCCTGGATCAGGATGTTGAACAGGTGCAGGTCGCCGTGGACGATGCCGCGCGCGTGGACGCTGTCGAGGGCCGAGGCGACGGCGTGCGCGGCGCGCTCCGCCCACCGCCCGTACTCGGCGAGCCCCTCGCGGGTGTGCCCGGCGTTCCCGAGCGGGTTGCGACGGGCGAAGCAGGTGTTGAGCGCGGTGCCGTCGACGAACTCCTCGACCAGGAACTCGTTCTCGCCGAGCCCGCGGTAGTCCACCAGGGCGGGCACACAGGGCAGTCCGCTCAGTCTGCGCAGGGTGTCGCGCTCCGTACGCAGCCTGGTGACGGCGTCCTGGTGGGCGGCGTCCAGCCCCGCGTGCGGCCGGGCCTCCTTGACGATCAGTCGCCGCCCGGTGGCGGGGTCCTTGGCCTCGTAGACACCGCCCGCGTTGGAGAAGTGCAGGGCGCGCACGATCTCGTACGGGAAGTCGTCGACGGTCACCTCGTCGCGCCGGTCCAGCGCGGGCCGGAGGAAGCCGGGAACCGGCGCCCAGTCGGGCGTTGTGAACACCGGGCCCCGCGGGTCGGCCTCCAACTGCCCCCGCGGGTTCTCGATGCCCGAGTGGACGACGCCCGAGGCGTCGACGAAGGGGCGGTGCAGGAACGATCCGTAGCGCACATAGAGCGGCCCCTCCCGCCAGCGCAGATCGCTCAGGACGTACGGGCCCGGCCGGCCGTCGAGCAGCGCGCCGAGCTCCTCCAGGGTCCGCAGCAACTCGGCCTCGTCCGCCGGGTAGAGGGTGGCCAGCTTCCCGCTTCCGGCGCGCGGCGCGTACTTGGAGTTCTTCATCACCCACGCATGGGGGCCTGTCACGACCTTGAAGGGCAGCAGGCGGGCGACGCAGTACGCCCATACGTCGCCCGCCACCGCGTCGGCGTTCCCCACGACCGCCGACACGTGGACCTTCCAGCCCTGTGCCGGCAGCCGCGCGCCGGGCGGCACGTAGGAGCGCCAGCCCTCCAGCGCGATCCGCCGCCAGCCGGGCGGTGGTTCGCGCCGGTGGACCTCGAACTCGTCCGTGCCGTCGGTCGATCCGGGCGCATCATAGAACTCCGGATCCGTGAGACAGAACTCCTGATACCGCTGGTCCATCGTCGCTTCCCCCCGTATTTCCCGGACTTGCCGTCCCCCGGCCCGGCAGCGTCCTGTCCACCCCCGTGGGACGGGGCGCTGCGGCGGGCCGGAACCGCCGCGGTCTTCGGCGACCACTCTGTGCGACCGGCTGGGGACAAACCTTGACGGGACCTTGAATCGGCTGGCCGGCGGCGTTCGGCGGCGGGTTTGCGGCGCTTTTCGGCCCAGTTCCGGGGATTGCCCGGCGAACCGTCGGCGGCGGCCGAAGACTGGTGGGAGCACGGCTGGTCATGGCGGTCGGGGGATCAAGTGACCATACGATTCGCGCTGCTGGGTGATATCGAGTTGCGGCTGGAGGGAAGGGCGGCCGAGCTCGGGCACGCCCGCCAGCGGTGTGTTCTCGCGGCGCTGCTCGTCGACGCGAACCAGGCCGTGCCGGTCGACCGGCTCGGTGAGCGGGTCTGGGGAGAGCAGCCGCCACGGCGTTTCCGTACCACTCTGTACAGCTATCTCTCCCGGCTGCGGCGCATCCTCCAGGCGGCGGACGCCTCCGGGACGGCGGCCCGCATCAACCGGGAGCCGGGCGGCTACCGGCTGTCCGTCGACGCCTCGGCCGTCGATCTGCACCTGTTCCGCGGGCTCGTCGCCCGCGCCCGCGCGGAGCGGGACGACAAGGCCGCCGACGCGCTGTACGGGCGGGCGCTGGAGCTGTGGCGCGGCGAGCCGTTCGCCACGGCGGACACCCCGTGGTTCAACTCGCTGCGCGAGGTCCTGGTCCGCGAGCGGCTCAGCGCGCAGCTGGAACGCAACGACGTGGCGCTGCGCCTCGGCGAGCACACGCGGCTCCTCGCCGGGCTGTACGGCGCCGCGGACGCGTACCCGCTCGACGAGCGCCTGGCGGGGCAGCTGATGCTCGCCCTGTACCGCTGCGGCCGGACGGCCGACGCGCTCGGCCATTACGAGCACACGCGGGCGCGCCTCGCCGACGAGCTCGGCATCGACCCCGGGCCGCCCTTGCGCCAGCTGCGTCAGCGGATTCTCACCGCCCACCCGGATCTGGATCTGAGTCCGGGTCTGAATGCCGGACCGCTCGCCGTGCCCGTACCGCGTCAACTGCCCGCTCCGCCCGCCGCGTTCACGGGCCGCCTGCCCGAGCTGGAACGGCTCGACCGCACCCTCGCCGGCCGCACAGCGGTAAGCACCGACCGTACGACCGGCGGCACCGTCGTCATCTCCGCGATCGGCGGCCTCGCCGGCATCGGAAAGACCTGGCTGGCACTGTGCTGGGCGCACCGCAACGCGGACCGCTTCCCCGACGGACAGCTGTACGTCGATCTGCGCGGCTTCGACCCGTCGTCGCCGCCCGTGGCCCCGGCGGCGGCGGTGCGCCAGTTCCTCGAAGCGCTGGGAGTGGGCCGCGACGCGATCCCCGTGGACACGGAGGCGGCGTCCGCGCTCTACCGCAGCGTCCTCGCCGACAAGACCGCGCTGGTGGTGCTGGACGACGCCCGCGACGCGCAGCACGTACGGCCGCTGCTGCCGGGCAGCGCCTCCTGCACCGTGCTGGTCACCAGCCGCGACCGCCTCACCTCGCTGGTCGCCACCCACGGCGCCGACCTGCTGCACCTGGACGTGATCGGCGACGCCGACGCCCGCGCGCTGCTCGTACGACGCCTCGGCGAGCGGCGGGTGGCCGCCGAGCCGGAGGCGGTGGCGGCCCTCATCGCGTACTGCGGCGGGCTGCCGCTGGCGCTGGGCATCGCGGCCGCGCGGGCCGTGTCTCACCCGGACTTCCCGCTCGGCGTGCTCGCCGACGAGCTCGGCGCGGCGGCCCACCGCCTCGACGCGCTGGACGTCGAGGGGCGGACGGCGGCGGATCTGCGCGCGGTGTTCGCCGCGTCGCAGCAGGCCCTGTCCGCCCCGGCCCGGCGGTTGTTCGGGCTGCTGGGCATCGCGCCGGGGCCGGACATCGGTACGGACGCGGCGGCGAGCGTCGCCGGGCTGCCGCCCGCGACGGCCTGGAGGTTCCTGGCCGAGCTGGAGGAGGCGCACCTGGTCGAACAGTGGCGGCCGGGCCGCTACCGGATGCACGATCTCGTGCGGCTGTACGCGGCCGAGGCGGGCGGCGCGGCGCCGGACCGGGCGGCGGCGCTCACCCGCGTCACCGACTTCTATCTGCACACCGCCTTCGCCGCGAACCGGCTGCTCGACGGCCCCGACACCCCCTTCCGCCCCGCGCCCGCTCCGCCCGTGGAGGGCGCCGCGCCGCGGGAGCCGGCCGATGCCGCCGCCGCTCTGGAGTGGTTCGCCGCCGAGCACGCCTGTCTGCTCGCCGCCCAGGCGACCGCCTTCGAGGAGCGCCGGTACCCAGTGGTGTGGCAGCTGGCCTGGGCGCTGATCTCCTTCCATCTCAGCGGCCACCATCTGGAGGAGTACGAGGAGGTGTGGCGCAGGGCCCTGTGCGCCGCCGAGGACCACAGCGGCGAGCCCGGCCCGCGGGCCCTGGCGCACTGGCGCTCCGGTCACGCCCGCGCGCTGCGCGGCGAGCACACCGAGGCGCTCGACCACCTGGAACTGGCCCTCGCCCTCGTGGAGCGGGACGGCGACACCGCCGGCCAGGCACACGTCACGCGCACCGTCGCCTGGGTGTGGGAGCAGAAGGAGGACTGCCCGCGCGCCCTCGACCACGCGACCCGCGCCCTGGCGCTGTACGCCGCCGTCGGCAACACCGCCTGGCTGGCGAATCAGCTCAACGCGGTGGGCTGGCTGAGCGCGCGGCTGGGCCGGTACGAGGAGGCGCAGGCCCACTGCGAGCAGGCCCTCGCGCTGTTCCGCCGGGGCGACCGGCCGGACGACGCGGCGTCGACGCTCGACAGCCTGGGCTACATCGCCCATCGCAGGGGGCGCTGGGCGAGCGCTGTCGCCCATTACGAGCAGGCGCTCGCGCTCTTCGCCGCGTCCGGCGGCACGTACGACCAGGCCGACACCCTCGCCAACCTCGCGGAGACGCTGGACGCCATGGGCTACGGGGACCGGGCCCGTACCGTCCGGTTGCAGGCGCTCGACCTCTACCGCGCCCAGAACCGGGCGGCCTGCGTGGAGAGGATGCGGCGCCTGACGGGGTCCGGGGACCTCTGACCGTCGAGTCCCCGGCCGTACTGATCCGGCCCCGACAACCCTGGCAGCGTCGATGGTGCCGCGCCGATCACCGGCGCACCTTCTCTGTATACAGAATGTTTTTTGTCTGCATCCCAAGGGTGTACGGTCAACATCGTGCCGATGTCAACAGATCCGGCCACCGCATCCGGGCTTCAGAGATGAAGAGCTTCGGGGCTTCAGAGGGGACTTCGTGGTGTCACAGAGCGAACGGGCCTACGAACTGCTGCGATCTCAGATCGTGCACTGGCAGATCCCGCCGGGCGCGCATCTCAGCGAGGTCCAGCTCGCCGAGCGTCTCGCCGTCTCCCGGACGCCGCTGCGCCAGGCCATCCAGCGGCTCGCCCACGAGGGCCTGATCCGGATGACTCCCGGCCGGGGCGCGCAGGTCAGCGAGATCGCGCTCCAGGACGTGGTGCACCTCTTCCAGATGCGGGAGGCGCTGGAGCCGTACGCGGCCCGGCTGTGCGCCCGGCGGCCCGACCGCGCCCGGTTCGCCGCGCTGCGCGCCGACTTCGAGACGCAGCGCGCCGAGCTGGAGGGCGACGGCCCCGCCGACGGCGACTACACCCGCTACTACGAGCTGATCGGCAGGCTCGACAAGGCCGTCGACGAGGTTGCCGGGAATCCGTATCTCGTCACGAGCCTCGCCGGGCTGCGCGGGCACCTGCAACGGCTGCGGCAGATCGCGCGCCGCCGGCCGGCCCGCATGCTCCGGACCGTCACCGAACACCTGTCGATCTGCGCCGCGATCGAGGAGGGCGACGAGTCCCGGGCCGCCGAGGCGACCGCCGTCCACATCAGCAACAGCCTGCGCCACATCCTGGCGGTCATGGCCGAGGACGTGGGCGGCGGGCTCCTCGGCGGCGGCGCCGAATTCGACACCGCGCCCCGGCGCACCACATGAGAGCCGGGCCGTCCCCCGATCGGCGGCCGTCCCCTCGCACACCTCGGAACACCTCACAGCCGGAAAGGTGCACTCGGCCGATGAACGCCCCCGCCCGCCCTTCCTTCAGGGAACTGATCGCCGCCGAGGGCGGACTGCTCCTCCCCGGCGTGGCCAACGCGCTGACCGCCCGCATCGCCGAAGACCTCGGCTTCGGCGCGGTCTACGTCACCGGGGCGGGGGTCACCAACACCCACCTCGGCCTGCCGGACCTCGCCCTGGTGTCGCTGCCCGAGATGGCGGCGCACGTGGCGGCCGTCAGCGACGCGGTGGACATCCCGGTCGCCGTGGACGCCGACACCGGGTTCGGCAACGCGGTCGCCGTCTCGCGCACGGTCCGCGTACTGGAGAAGGCCGGGGCCTCGGCCGTCCAGCTGGAGGACCAGGTGGCCCCCAAGCGCTGCGGCCACTTCGACGGCCAGGAGGTCGTCCCGGCCCAGGAGATGGCCCAGAAGGTCCGCGCCGCCGTCGACTCCCGGCGCAGCGCGGACACGCTCGTCATCGCCCGTACCGACGCGCGCGCCCGGCACGGGCTCGACGAGGCCCTCGACCGTGCCGCGCTGTACGCCGAGGCGGGCGCGGACGTGCTGTTCATCGAGGGGCTGCACTCCCGCGACGAGCTGATCGCCGCGGGCCGGGCCGTCCCGGACGTGCCGAAGCTCGCCAACATGGTCGAGGGCGGCAAGACGCCGCTGCTGCCCCGCGAGGAACTGGCGGCCATGGGGTACTCCGTCCACCTGTACGCCAACGCCGCGATGCAGGGGGCCATTCTCGGCACCCAGACCGTGCTGGCGGGTCTGCGCGACGCGGGCTCCCTCGCGCCGGTCATGGACCGGCTCGCCCCGTGGGCGGAGCGCCAGCGGCTGGTCCGCCGCGACGAGTACGAGGCGCTGGAGCGGCGCTACAAGTCCTGACGGGCGGCGCGCGCTCCGGCCGGCCGGCGCTACGAGTCCTGAGAGCGTGCTCGGCTCGCGCTACGCGGCCGGGGCGTCGCCGAGGACGCGGAATTCCCGCTCGCCCTCGGGTTCCTCGGCGACCGCCCTGCACTCCGCCACGTCGGCGGCGCCGGGCCCGACGGACGCCCAGCCCACCAGGCGCTGCACATCGCCCGGCGCGCCTTCGAAGACGGCTTCGACGTCGCCGTTGTGGAGGTTGCGGACCCATCCGTTCACGCCTGTCTCGTCGGCCAGGCGGCGGCAGGTGTCGCGGTAGTACACGCCTTGTACGAGGCCGCGGACGTGGACGTGTCGTCGGATCAGCACGGGGAGCCCTTCGAAAGGAGAACGGTGTCGGGGCAGACGGGTCAGAGACGGCCGGAGAGGCGCTCGATGGTGCGGGATACGGGTTCGATCCTGGCCTGCCGGTAGCCCGTTCCGGCCCACAAGTGGATCAGGCGCGTGTCGCCGGCCGCGGTGGCGGCCTTGCGGAGCCCGCTGGTGAGGTGGTGCAGGGCCGGGTAGCCCGCCGGGGCCTGGTCGGAGTACCGGTCGGTGAAGTGGTTGCGCAGGGCGCGCGCCGGGCGGCCCGTGAAGGCGCGGGTGAGGACGGTGGAGTCGAAGGCGGGGTCCGCCAGCGCCGCCTTGTGGGGCGCGGAGGCCCCGCTCTCCTCGGTGCGCAGCAGCGCGGTCCCGACCATGGCGGCGTCCGCGCCCGCCCGTAGAGCGGCCGCCGCGTCCTCGGGGGTGGCGATGCCGCCGGTGGCGACGACCGGCAGGCCGGTGGCGGCGCGTACGGCGGTGACCAGGTCGGGCAGGGCGACGGGGGCGATCGGCCGGTCCGGGGTCAGGGTGGCCGAGTGGCCGCCCGCGGCCGGGGCCTGCACGATCAGCGCGTCGGCCCCGGCGTCGGCGGCCTCCAGCGCCTCTTCGGCCGTGGTGACGCATTGCAGGACGGTGGTCCCGGCCCGGCGCAGGCTCGCGACGACGTCGGCGCCGGGGATGCCGAAGGTGAAGGAGACCCAGGGGACGGGGTGGTCCCGCAGCAGTTCGATCTTCTCGGTCCAGTGGTCGTCGTCGTCCCGCGGTGCGTCGCCGGGCAGCTCCAGCCCGTAGCGCTCGGCCTCTTCCCGCAGCACGCGCGCGTAACGCCCGTACTCCTCGCGGGAGATGGGCACGGCGTTGCGTACGAAGAGGTTGACGCCGAACGGGACGCCCTCGGCCTCGACGGCGTGGATCTGCCCGGCGAGCGCCTGCGCGCTTTTGTAGCCTCCGGCGAGGAAGCCGAGGCCGCCCGCGCGGGCGGTCCCGGCGACCAGGGCGGGGGTGCTGGGTCCGCCGGCCATCGGCGCGGCGAGGATCGGGCGGTCGATGCCGAGTCCGGTCAGCAGCGTGGACATGGGCGCTCCTCGAAGTGCGGTTCAGGCGGCCGGGGCCGCGGGGGTGAGGTGGTGCGGGAAGCGGACGCAGACGGCGGCCGCGGCGGCCCCGGCCACGGCGACCATGACGGCGCCCAGCAGCAGGGCCCGGTGGTAGCCGTGGCTCAGCAGCGGCGCGGCGAGCAGCGGGCCGAGGATCTGGCCCGCGCTGTAGCCGGCGGTCAGCAGGGCCACGGCGCGCGGCACCCGCAGGTGGGTGCCGATCGACAGGGCGATGGTGCTGACGCCCATGAAGGTGGCGCCGAACAGCACCGCGGAGACGAGGGCGGGTACGGGGCCGCCGGCGACGGCGGGCAGCGCGATGCCGACGGCCTGGATGATCAGCGCGGCGAGCAGGAGGGCGGGCCGGGACCAGCGGCGGGCCAGCCGGGTCCACACGGCGCAGGAGGGCAGGGCGGCGAGGCCGACGACGATCCACGCGCCGCCGCCGAGCCGGCCCGGCACGCCCTCCTGGATGGCGGCGACGAGGAAGGTCCCGGCGATGATGTAGCCGATGCCCTCGAAGG
>NZ_JBHVHQ010000126.1:0-14114 GCF_042800135.1 Streptomyces sp. NPDC057654
TCTCGATGGTGCGCATGACCTCTTCCAGGGGGGCGTCCGTGCGCGCCACCGTCACCAGCACCTCGCCGTTCGTACGGGCCGTGGCCGCCGTCGGCCGCTCGCTGCCCGGCCGCGCGCCGATGCCCGTGCCGAAGGTCTCGCGGACGATCCCGAAGGCGTGGTCGAGCTGCGCCTCCACGTCGCCCACCCCGCCCGCGCGCAGCCACCGGCGCAGTACGTGGTTGTGGGCGGTGACCACGGCGGAGGCGGCGACCTCGGCCAGCAGCGGGTCGTCGTCGCCGACATGGTGCGCGCCCTCGTCGAAGTGGCCCAGCAGATAGCGGGTGAAGAGCCGCTCGTAACGGGCCACCGAGGCGATCTCGCGCTCCCGCAGGGCCGGCACCTCGCGGGTCAGCCGGTAGCGCTCGACGGACACGGCCGGGGAGGCCGCGTACATCCGCATGACCTCCTTGATGCCCCGGCACACGGTGTCCAGCGGGTTCTCGTGCGCGGGGGCGGCATCCAGCACCGCCTCCGCCCGCACCAGGGTGTCGTCGTGGTCGGGGAAGATCGCCTCTTCCTTGGAGCGGAAGTGACGGAAGAACGTCCGGCGGGCGACCCCCGCGGCGGCCGCGATCTCGTCGACGGTCGTCGCCTCGTAGCCCTTCGTGGCGAACAACTCCATGGCGGCCGCGGCCAATTTGCGGCGCATGGCGAGACGCTGGGCCGCGGCGCGGCGGCTGCTCGCGCTCTCCGTGCCGTCAGCGGTCTCATGATTCGTCGAACGCAGCGTACGAGCGGACTTAACGGGCTGGGACATGTGGGGAACGTAACACGCGGCCGTATGCGTGTGCCGGGGCGGACTGCTGACCGGTTCGAGCAGCCCGCCCCACCCCCCTTTCCCGTCGGGGGACCCGCCGTGCGCCCCGCCGTCAGCGGCGGGCATACTCGCGGAAGCCGCGCCCCGTCTTGCACCCCAGGCACCCCGCGGCGACCAGGTGTTCCAGCAGCGGCGCGGGGGCCAGTCCCGGGTCGCGGAACTCGCGGTGCAGGACCTTCTCGATGGCCAGCGAGACATCGAGGCCGACCACGTCGAGGAGTTCGAAGGGCCCCATCGGATAGCCGCCGCCGAGCTTCATCGCGGCGTCGATGTCGTCCAGCGTCGCGTAGTGCTCCTGCACCATCTTGATCGCGTTGTTGAGGTACGGGAACAGCAGCGCGTTGACGATGAACCCCGCCCGGTCACCGCAGTCCACCGGGTGCTTGCGGACGCGCGCGCACACGTCGCGGACGGTGGCGTGGGCGTCGTCGGAGGTCAGGACCGTACGGACCACCTCGACGAGCTTCATGGCCGGGGCCGGGTTGAAGAAGTGCATGCCGACCACGTCCCGCGGGCGCGACGTGGCGCGGGCGCAGGCGATGACGGGCAGCGAGGAGGTGGTCGTGGCCAGCACCGCGCCGGGCCGGCAGACCTTGTCGAGCGCCGCGAAGACCTCCTGCTTGACCGTCAGCTCCTCGGCGACCGCCTCGACGGCGAGGTCCGCGTCTCCGAGCGCGTCCAGGGTCGCGGCGGGGGTGATCGCGGCCAGCGCCGCGTCCCGCGCCTCGGCGGTCAGCCGCCCCTTGTCGACCGAGCGGCCGAGCGACTTCGCGATCCGGGCCGTCGCCGCCGCGGCCTTCTCCGGGGAGCGGGCCACGAGGACGACCGGGTAGCCGGACTTGGCGAAGACCTCGGCGATGCCGGAGGCCATGGTGCCAGAGCCCACGACGCCCACGGACCGCACCTCGCGGCCCGGGGCGGGCGCGGCGGTCGGGGCGACGGGACCGGCCGGGTCCGGGACGGTACGGGCGCTGCCCGGCGCCTCGTACGTGTAGAAGCCGCGGCCGGACTTGCGGCCGGTCAGCCCGGCCTCGGCGAGCTGGCCCAGAACGGGGGCGGGCGCGTGCAGCCGGTCGTGCGAGGCGCTGTACATCGCCTCCAGGACCGTACGGGCCGTGTCCACGCCGATCAGGTCGAGCAGCGCGAGCGGGCCCATCGGCAGGCCGCAGCCCAGCTTCATGGCCGCGTCGATGTCCTCGCGGGACGCGTACCGGGACTCGTACATGGCGGCGGCCTGGTTGAGGTAACCGAACAGCAGCCCGTCCGCGACGAAGCCGGGCCGGTCGCCGACCGCGACGGGCTCCTTGCCCAGTTCGCGGGCGAGAGCGGTGACGGCGGTGACGGCGGCGGGCGCGGTCAGCACGCTGGAGACCACCTCGACCAGCTTCATGGCCGGGGCCGGATTGAAGAAGTGCAACCCCAGGACGCGTTCGGGGCGGGCCGAGTCCGCGGCGAGCCGGGTCACCGAGAGCGCGTTGGTGCCGGTGGCCAGGATGGTGTCCGGCCGGACCAGGGCGTCGAGTGCGGTGAACACCTCGTGCTTGAGCGCGTACTCCTCCGGTACGACCTCGATGACCAGGTCGGCGTCGGCGGCGCTACGCAGATCGGCGCAGGTGCGGAAGCGGGAGAGGAGGTCCCTGCGTGCGGGTTCGGTGAAACGCTCGCGCTCGACGGCACGGGCGGTGGAGGCTTCGAGGGACGCCACGGCCCGTGCGGCCGCCGCGTCGCTGACGTCGATCCCGACGACCTCACGGCCGGCGCGGGCGAGGACTTCGGCGATGCCGCAGCCCATGGTGCCGAGGCCGACGACGGCGATCTTGCGCAGCGGGCGCACGGCGGGTGCGGAGGAGGGGGAGGTGAGGGAGGAGGGATCAGGGGTGGACAGACGGTCCATCGCGAGACTCCAGGGAGAGTTCCCCGACAGCAGGGGGGAAGTGACGACTGTGGAGTTTCCGGGTACGCGCAAAGTGCGCCCGGAGAAAGGGAGTTGAACGATCGGCGGGGCCCTGTCCCGGGGCCGCGCCGTACTGGGGTGCCGAACCGACTGCACGCCGTGGCGGCTGCGTCACCAGGCCGCCCGAGCAGGGGTGCTGCTCTCCTTTGGAGGTTAACTCACGGGTAACCGAGGCCGCCAGTGGTCGGCACGCGAATTACGCTGTGGCACGGGCCACTCGGGAGGAGCGGGAAATGGAAGAGGAATTCCGTGCGCTGCTGGAACGAGTATGGGGACAGCTGGGCTCCCCGGCGGAGGTGAGGGCCTACCAGGGCGTGCTCGACCTGCTGCGCGACCACCGTCCCGCCGAGCACCGGGAAGACCTCGCGCGGATACTCGTCGAATCCGGCCGCCCCCTGTGGGCGCGCGAGATCGCCGCCTACGCGCTGGGCGTACGCGGCGACCGGCGCGCCTTCGAACCGCTGGTCATGCTCCTCAACTACCGCGACCCGGTCAGCTGCGCCTGCGCCGCCCGTGCCCTCGCCCGGCTCCGCGACCCCCGCACCGCGCGCGCCGCCGCCGCCCTCGCCACCAATGAGCTGCGCACCGCCTACGCCCTGTACCCCATCCGGCTGCTCACCGAGCTCCGCGCACCCGAGTCCGTACCCGCCCTGCTGGCCACCCTGAACCGGCTGCTGGCCGCGCCCGACCACTACTGGCCGATCGCGCGCGCCTGCGTCGAAGGGCTGGGCGCGCTCGGCGACCGGAGCGCCGTGGAGACCCTGAACGCGGCCCGCCGCCACGAGCGGCTGCGGCCGGCGGCCGACGAGGCCCTGGCCCAGCTCTCCGGCCAGGCGGCTCAGAACGTGCGCCCGACCTCCAGCGCGTAACGCACCTCCGGCACCGGCACCCCGGCCACCTCGTACGCCTCCGCACCGCCGTCCGCCGCGAAACCGGCGCGCTCGTAGAAGCGGCGGGCACGGGCGTTGTCCCGCACCACCCACAGCAGGAGCCGCGAGAACCCCCGCTCGGCGGCGCCCGCGAGCGAGGCGGCGGTCAGGGCGCGCCCGATCCCGGCGCCGATCAGCTCGGGCCGCACATACAGCGCGTACAACTCCCCGTCGCCGGGTACGGCGTCGCCGTCCCGAGCGGCCCCGAAGCACGCCCAGCCGGTGACGGCCCCGGCGTCCTCCGCCACGAGATTCGTCACGGCTGAACCGGCCGTACCGGCGCGTGCGAAGAACTCCCTCAGCCGCTCGGCGTTCTCGCGCACGCTCAGCCCGTCGAGATACGCCTGCGGCATGATCCCGGCGTACGCGAACCGCCACCCCCGCACCCGTATCCGCGCCACCGCGTCGATGTCCCCGGCCGTCATCTCCCGTACCCGCACCATGCGCGGCACGCTAATGGCGCCTTGCGCGCCCCGCCACGGAGTTACTCGCCCACCAGGGCGAACGCCTCGATCTCCAGCAGCAGGTCCGGCCGGGCCAGGGCCGCGACCTGGACGGCGGAACAGGCCGGCGGGCGGGTCATGTCCAGGACCTCGTCGCGCGCGACCCGGATGGCGGGCAGGATCGCGATGTCCGTGACGAAGAACGTCATCTTCATTACGTCGTCGAACGTCGCCCCCGCCTCGGCGAGACACCGCCCCAGATTGGCGAAGACCTGCCGCGCCTGCGCCTCGGCATCCCCCTCACCGACCAGCGCGCCCTCAGCGTCGAGCGCTATCTGCCCGGCCACGGCGACGAACCGGCCGGCGCCCCAGACGACATGGCTGTAGCCGTTGCCGGGCGCCAGCCCTTCGGGCACCGGGGAGTGGTGGAGCTGGGTCATATGGAGGCCCCCTTCAGAGCTTCAGACCTTCAGAGCAAGGTCAATTGCGGGTGTTCGGGGCGAGCGTAGGCGACGACGCGAGTCCGGGGACGCGGCGGTGGGCGCCGGGGGCGTACGGGCCGATGCCGTGCCGGCCCGTTTCCGGTCGGCGGCTCGCGGGGCGCCCGGGGTGGTCAGTCGCGCACGCGGTGGGCGGCCCAGGTCTTCGCCGCTGTGTGCACGCGGTGCGTCCACGGGTCGGGGTCGTGCTCGGCGATCTCGGCCCAGACGTTCTCGTTGGCCGCGGCGAAGGCGTCGACGGCGGCCGGACGAACCGCGCGGAAGGCGGGGATGCGCGTGGCCCACTGTTCGGCGCTCGCGGGCGGGTGGCCGCCTTCGGCGATGAGCCAGACGACCCAGTAACCGGCGTCCAGCCACGGAGCGCCCCGGGTGGCCCACGCCCAGTCGACGAGCCATGCCTGTCCTCGGCCGACCAGGATGTTGCCGGGGTTGGGGTCGGTATGGAGGAGGGCATCGCCGGCGAAGTGTCCGAGAGCGCTGGCGGGTGCGTAGTTGCGCAGCCGGTGTTCGGCCCGCTTCAGTTCCACGCCGTCTGGTGCCCGTAGGGCCGACAACCGTTCCAGGGTGGCGGCGACGAGCGGAAGATCCTCGGAGCTCGGCGAATAGTCGGCTTGGCGGCCGCTCAGGGCGTCGAAGGCGACGAGATCCCATCCACCGGCCTCGACGCGCCACCGCGCACGCGGGGAGATTCCTTCCACGTACGGGCTCACTGCCGCTTCCCGCTCCTGCGTCCACACGCGGGGATGGCCGACGGGCAGCCCCTTGATGTACAGCTCGCCCTGCTCGGTGGCGAGACGCGCGGCGAGGGCGGAGTTGAAACCGGACGACACCGTGGCGGCGTGCAGGATCGGGCCCGTACGGGCGGTGACCGCGTCCTGGACATCGGCGGGCAGGTCGCTGAAGTGGATGCGCTCGGTCGGCATGGCGGAACTCTTGCAGAGAGACGGGTGCCCCTTCGAATGGGAACGCGCGTTCCCATTGGCGGCGGGGGCCCAGGATTTGGGCGGGTGTGGGGATGGTGGTTGGCTGTGGCGCACAGGCCGGGTACGGCACGGACACGACGTCGGAGGAAGAGTCATGGGCCAGGTCGAGGCCACCACGGAGCGGATCATCGCGGCGGACCCGGAGGAGGTGTTCGACGCGCTCGCCGACTACACCGGCACCCGCGCCAAGCTGCTGCCCGAGCACTTCAGCGAGTACGAGGTGCGCGAGGGCGGCGACGGCAAGGGCACGGTCGTCCACTGGAAGCTCCAGGCCACCAGCAAGCGCGTCCGCGACTGCCTGCTGGAGGTGGACGAGCCGACCGACGGGCAGCTCGTCGAGAAGGACCGCAACTCCTCCATGGTCACCACCTGGACCGTCACCCCCTCCGGCGAGGGCAAGGCCCGCGTGGTCGCCACCACCACCTGGGACGGCGCGGGCGGCATCGGCGGGTTCTTCGAGCGCACCTTCGCCCCCAAGGGGCTCGGCCGGATCTACGACGCGATTCTCGTGCGGCTCGCCGACGAGGTGGAGAAGTAACGGTGCGGAAGTAGCCACGGGCGCCGGAGCGGCCCGGCCGTGACGGCCCGCTCGCGGGCTCACCGATTCGAGTGGTTTTCATAGCGGCGCGCCAACGCGCCGCAGCCGCTCCTACCGGCCCGAAGGCCCGCCGGACGTCCCTCCCCCGCGAATCATCGCGCTTGTCTGCGTTTGCTCAGGGTCGCCATGAAATGCGACAACAGGGCGGCTTAGCAGGCGCGATGAGGGGAGCAGCACGTGAGCGGGACCATCTGGGCGGCGGAGGACGAACACCTCCTCGCACCCGAGAGCGGGCCCGCGAGCCCACCCTCCGAGCGCCGCCCGCCCGCGGCGGGCACCCGCGGCTCGCTCCGCGCGCGGCTCGTCCGCGCCGCCCTCCTCGCCGCGCTGCTGCTCACCGCGGCCCTCGCCGCGCTCGACCAGAGCCTCGTGGCCGCCGCGCTGCCCGGCGTCGCCCGCGACCTGCGCGGCGGCCCCGGCGTCTCCTGGGCCGTCACGGCCCACCTCCTCGCCTGCGCCGCCGTCCTGCCCGTAGCCGGCAAGCTCGGCGACGTCCTCGGCCGCAAACGCGTCCTCGTCGCCGCGCTCGCCCTCTTCATCGCCGCGAGTGCGCTGGCGGGCTGGTCCCGGACCGCGCAGGAACTGACCGGCTTCCGCGCCCTTCAGGGCATCGGTGCCGGCGGACTGCTCGCCACCGTCCCCGCGGTCCTCGCCGACCTCGTGCCGCCGCGCCGCCGCGGCCGCTGGTACGCGCTGCTCGGTACGGTCACGGGCGCGGCCCTCGTGGCGGGCCCCGCGCTCGGCGAGCGGCTCGTCGAAGCCGAACACGCCTCCTGGCGCTGGTGCTTCGCCCTCGGCGCCCCCGTCGGCCTCTGCGCCCTCGCCGTCGTCGCTCTCGCCCTCAGACTGCCCCGGCCCGAGCGACGGCCCCGGCCCGACCTCCTCGGCGCGCTGCTGCTCGCCGCCGCCTCCGGCTGCCTGATCCTCCTGGCCGTCTGGGGCGGTACGGAGTACGCCTGGACCTCCCGCGTCACCCTCGGGCTCGGCGCGGGCGCCCTCGGCACCCTGCTGCTGTTCGCCGTCACCGAGCACTACGCCGCCGAACCGCTGCTCCCCCCGCGCCTCCTGCGCGACCCGGCCTTCGCCGCCGCCGGGCTCCTCAGCGCACTCCTCGGAGCGGCGCTCGCGGCGGCCGGTGCGCTCCCGTCATACCTTCAGAGCACCCGACTCCAGGGCGGCCACGCCCTCGGCGCCGCCGAACTGCTGCTGCCGCTGCTCGGCGGCATCGCCCTCGCCGCCCTCGCCGCGGGCCCGATCGCCGACCGCACCGGCCGCCACCGGCCCCTCGCCGCGCTCGGCGCCGCCCTCCTCGCGACCGGCGCCTACCTGCTCTCCGGCCACCTCGACGCGACCGCCTCCCGCACCGCCCTCGGCCTCTGGACGGCCGTGCTCGGCCTCGGCATCGGGCTGCTGCTGCCGGTGCTGACCCTCGCCGCGCAGAGCGCCGCGCGCGCCGCCGACCTCGGCGCCGCCACCGCAGCCGTCCACCACTTGAGGCTGCTCGGCGGCTGCCTCGGCGCGGCCCTCGCCGCCTCGGTGTTCACCAGCCGTCTCACCAGCCGTCTCACCGGCCCCTCGCACGGCATGGGCCTGCCTCCCGTCGACTCCCTCACCCCGCGGCTGCTGCACGCACTCCCCGCCGAACTGCGGGACAACTGCCTGCGGGCGTACACCGAGGCCGTGCCACGCACCTTCCTCCACCTCGTGCCGGTCCTCGCCCTCGGCTGCCTCCTCGCCTTCCTGCTGAAGGAGCGGCCCCCGGCCTCCGAGGCCCCGACGATCACCACCACGCCCGGCGCCATCCCGCCGCCCCGGCCCGCCCCCGCACCCCCGGCCCCCGCACCCCTGCTCACCGGCGTGGCCGTCACCGGCATCGTCCGCCGCGCCGACGGGGCCGCCGTGCCGCGCGCTGCGCTCACCCTCATCGACGCGACGGGCCGCCAGATCGGGCGCGGCATCAGCGAGCCGGACGGGCGGTACGCGCTCGCGGCCCCCGGCCCCGGCTCGTACGTCCTGGTCGCCGTCGCCGGGCGGCACCAGCCGCGCGCCGTGACCGTCGCCGTCGCCGACCGGCCCGTCACACTGGACCTCGTGCTCGGCGGCGCCGGACGGCTGGCGGGCACGGTGCTGACCGCCGACGGCTCGCCCGCCCCGGAGGCGCTGGTGACCCTCACCGACGCGTACGGCGAGGCCGTCGCCACGACCCGCAGCGGCCGCGACGGCGGCTACGCCCTGGCCGAACTGCCCGCCGGGGAGTACACGTTGGCCGCCGGAGCGCCCGGCTTCCGCCCCGCCGCGCTCCCGGTGACCGTCCAGCCGTCCCGCGAGACGCGCCAGGACATCGAGCTGGCGGGCGGCGCCGTGCTGCGCGGGACCGTACGGGCGGGCGGCGGGCGGCTCGTGGAGGAGGCCAGGGTCACGCTGCTGGACTCCGCGGGCAACGTCGTCGGCGCCGCCATGACGGGCGGCGACGGGATCTTCCGGTTCATCGGCCTGCCGGCCGGCGAGTACACCGTCATCGCGGCCGGATATCCGCCCGTCGCAACGGTTTTGCAGGTCATGGGCGGCGGCCGCACCGAGCGCGATCTTCAGCTCGGGTACGGGGACTGACGCCCGGCGCCCCCGGGAGGGCGGTGCGTCCGGCGCCCCGGGTGCGCCGGGCGCACCACCTATTCGTTCATTGCCGCACGCGGCGGCCCCGCGGGGCCTACCGTGGTAATGGTGGCGCAGATCGTGCGTACGTGTACGAAGGAGCAACCGCCCATGGACCGTACCGCGTCAGGCTCCGCCCTGGACACGGCGGCAGACGTGCCCGGGCGGATCCCGCTCGCGGTGATCGTCGTGGACTCCGCACGCCGGGTGACGCACTGGAGTTCGGGGGCGCGCAAGCTCTTCGGGCACACCCGCGAGGAGGCGGTGGGCCGGGCCGCCGTCGATCTGCTGCCCGTGGCGGGCGCGTTCGCCGACGCCGACTGGTCGGACCCCGACGCGTACGACAGCCTCGGCCAGGACCTCGACGCCTCGCTCGGCGGCGAAACGTCTTACCCCACCGCCGGGCGCGCCCGGATGACCGACACCGGGCGCGGGCCCGTGGACGTCGTGTGGTGGGCCTACCCGCTGGTCGGCCCGGGAGCCGAGCGGCTGCTCGTGCTGGCCGCGGACGCCGCGCAGCTGCACAGCACCGAGGACGAGCGCGTCGCACCGGGCTTCGGCCTGCACACGGACTTCGCGGAGGCGCGGCGGCTCGCCGAGCGGCTGCCCGACATCCTGCCCAACATGGGTCCCGCCGCGAGCAGCCGCATCGTCTCCCAAGTCCTCGAACTCGGCTACCCGGTGCTGGAGATCAGCCAGCAGGAGCGGGTGCCGGTCACCCCGGACTGGGGCATGCCCAAGTACATCGAGCGCCGCCGCCGTCGCCTCGCGCGCGGGGACGGCCAAAACAGCTCGGCCGACAGTTCGTCAGCAGCCAATGCAACTTGCGCTGTTGATGACACAGATCTCGAATACGCCGCCGTCCGCGAACACTTGGAATTCCTCAACGACGTCAGCGGGCGCATCGGCAGCTCCCTGGACCTCGCCCGTACGATCCGCGAGGTCACCAGCGCCGCCGTGCCCCGCTTCACCGACTTCGCCGGCACCCACCTGCGGGCGGCGGTCCTCGCGGGCGAGGGGTTCCCCGACGGGCCGCCCGACGTCACGACCGTCTGGCACCGGGTCTGGGTCGAGCACAACGACGAGCCGGGCCGCTGGGACGACACCGTGCCGGTCGGCGAGGCCATCGCCTTCCCCGCCGACACCCCGTTCTTCCAGTGCATGGTCACGGGCGAGCCGGTGCTGATCCCGCGCATCAGCGACGAGCTGGGCAACCGCATCTCCGAGCGGTTCGAGAAGCGGGACCTGCGCCCGCTGATCAACGGCCGGTCGATGCTGGTCGTACCGCTGAAGGCGCGCAATGTGGTGCTCGGCTTCATGGTGCTGATGCGCCGCGACGGGCGCGAGATCTTCAACGACATGGACCGCACGACCGGCGCCGAACTCGCCGCCCGCGCGGGGCTCGTGCTCGACAACGCCCGTATGTACACCTACCAGGAGAACGTGGCGGAGACGCTCCAGGACTCCATGCTGCCGCAGGTCGCCCCGCGCATGGCGGGCTGCGACGCCGCCACCCGCTATCTGCCGGGCACCCTGCTCGGCCGGGTCGGCGGCGACTGGTTCGACAGCATCAAGCTGTCCGGCTCGCGCACCGCCTTCGTCGTCGGCGACGTCATGGGCCACGGCCTCAACTCGGCTGCGATGATGGGGCAGTTGCGCACCGCCGTGCAGACCATGGCGGCGCTCGACCTGCCGCCCGCCCAGCTGATGCGCAACCTCGACGACCTCGCGCAGCGGCTCGGCGAGCACTACCTCGCCACCTGCCTGTACGCGGTCTACGACCCCATCCGCTCCGAGCTGCTCATCTCCAACGCGGGCCACATCCCGCCCGTGCTCGTACGGGCCGCCGACGGCCGCAGCGAGCTGTTGGAGCTGCCGACCGGCGCACCCGTCGGCGTCGGCGGGGTGCCCTTCGAGACGGCGAAGGTCCGCGTCGAGCCCGGCGACCGGCTCGTCCTGTGCACGGACGGCCTGGTCGAGGTGCGCGGCGCGGACATCGGCGAGGGGCTCGCCGCGCTGTGCGAGTCCGCCGCCCACCCCGCGGCCTCCATGGACGACGCCTGCGACACCATCATCCGCGCCCTGAACACGCGCGGCGGGCGCAAGGACGACGTGGCGCTGTTGATGGCCCGGCTCAACGGCATCCCCGCCGACGACGTCGCCGAATGGGAGCTGGCGACCGAGCCGCGCGAGGTGGGCCGCGCCCGGCGGCTCGTACGCGGGCAGCTGCTCGCGTGGGGCCTCGACGAGGCCGTGGAGACCGCCGAACTGCTCGTCAGCGAGGTCGTCACCAACGCCCTGCGGTACGCGCACGCCCCGAGCGTCGGCCTCCGGCTCGTCCGCAGCGACGCGCTGCTGTGCGAGGTCACCGACGACGACCAGAGTCTCCCGGCGCTGCTGACGGCGGGCCGCGACGACGAGTTCGGGCGCGGGCTGCATGTCGTGAGCAAACTGGCGCGGGAGTGGGGCGCGAGCCGGCCGGCGCGGGGGAAGACGGTCTGGTTCGAGCAGGCGCTGGGGCGGGTCGGCGTCCGGGCGCCGCTGAGCCGCTGAACGGCGCCGCTGAACATTCGGATGTCCGGCGCATCGGCTGGAGAATCTCGGAACACCAGGTGAAAGAAGTCCGCAAGCCCTTGCCCGGCCCCGTGCCGCGGCGGTACTCAGGATCTTGACGGTTCGCCGCGCCCGCCGGGCCCGGCGGGCCATCGGATCAATCGGACCCCTGGGGAGCGCGGCCATGAGCGTGTCGGACCGGTACAGAGACGCCTGGGAGAGCTATTGGAGCGATGTCTCCGACGCGCCCGGCGAGGCGATGTGGGACGCGGAGCCGGCGCTCAGCGCGGAGCCGCACCTGGCGCTGCTGGAGCCGTATACGGACCGTACGCTTCCGGTCGTCGACCTCGGCTGCGGCAACGGCACCCAGACCCGCTATCTGGCGACCCGCTACCCCCGCGCCGTCGGCGTGGACCTCTCGCACGCGGCCGTCGAGCACGCCCGCCGCGCGGATCCGGCCGGTACGGCCGAGTTCGAGCAGCTCAACCTGGTGGACGCGGCGGCGGTGCGGGCGCTGCACGAGCGGCTGGGCGACGCGGACGTCTATATGCGCGCGGTGATCCACCAGAGCGACCCCCAGGACCGCGCGCCGGTCGCCGCGGCGGTCGCCGCCCTGATCGGCCGGGGCGGGCGCGCCTTCGTCGGCGAGCTGACGCGTGCCTCCCGCGCGGTGATCGGCGAGGTGGCCAAGGCTCCCGGCGGCCCGCCGCCGAAGCTCGAAGCGGTCCTCGCGCACGGCCTGCGTCCGGCCGAGGCCGACGAGCGCGAGGTGTCGGACCTGCTGGAGGGGGCGGGGCTGGAGATCCTCGCCCAGGGTGCGACGACGCTGCCGCAGACCGAGTTCCGCGCGGACGGCACGCGGATCGACCTGCCGGCGGAGTGGTTCGTGGTGCGCGGGAGGGAGTGAGGCGGCGGGCTGGGGGAGGGTGCGGGTGTGTGGCTTGTACGGGCGTACGGGCACGTAGCCGGTACGGGCGTACGGGCGCGGGCTGCCGGGTGTGTGCGTGGCGGCCCGCGCCTTCTTCCGCGTCCGGCCCTCAGCCCGTGAAGCGCTGGCGCAACTCGCCGATGCCCTCGATGGTGGTGACCAGTTCGTCGCCGGGGGCCAGCCACCGCTGGGGGGTGCGGCCGAGGCCGACCCCGGCGGGGGTGCCGGTGAAGAGGATGTCGCCGGGGAGCAGCGGGAGGACGGCGGAGAGCCGGGAGACGAGGGCGGGGACGGAGAAGATGAGGTCGCGGGTGTGGCCCTTCTGGACCTCTTCGCCGTTGATGGCGCAGCGCAGTTCGAGGTCGTCGCGGTTGTCGAACTCGTCGGTGGTGACCAGTGACGGGCCGAGCGGTGCGAAGCCCGGGAAGGATTTCCCGAGGCTGAACTGCGGCGCGGGCCCGGCGAGTTGGCTCACCCGCTCGGAGATGTCCTGACCGACCGTCAGCCCCGCGACGTAGTCCCAGGCGTCGGCCTCGGCGACGTGGCGGGCCTCGCGTCCGATGACGGCGACCAGTTCGACCTCCCAGTCCGTGTGGCCGCCCGGCGGCAGCGCCACCTCGGTGACCGGCCCCGAGATGCTGGTGGCGAACTTGGTGAAGACCGGCGGCAGTCCCTCGGGCGTACCGAACCCCGACTCGGCGGCGTGGTCACGGTAGTTGAGGCCGATGGCCAGTACCTGACGGGGGCTCGGCGCGGGGGCGCCGAGGTCCTGCGGCGAGAAGGGGACGCCGTCGGAGAGATCGGCGGTCGCGGCCCAGTCGCGGAACTCCGCCCAGCGCCCGTACACGGCCTGGGGCTCGGCGGCGAAGAGGCCGCCGCTGGCCCGCTCCACGTCGACGGCCTTCCCCTCGTGCAGCAGGACGAGACGGCCGGAGAGGTTGGCGATACGCACGGGACGGCTCCTTGGGGCTGGGCGCGACGGGCTGACCGCCGGCCGGATCGTCAATCATCATGATGATTAGGGTGATACTCGCTCCGGTGCGCCCCCGCCGTCAAGGGGCGGCCGGGGGCGGTGTCTGAGGGTGCCTGAGCCATTCGCCCCTCACCCGTCACCGCCTGCCTCTCACCTGCCACCGCCCGCTCCGCACCCGACGGCGATTGGGGAAGCACGGAGGTTGTCGGTGTGCGGGAGGGGACGCCACGATCGGGCGCATGGGGAATCAGGGAAGTTGGCAGCCCGGAGAGTCCCACGACCTGTCGGCCTTCTTGGAGCTGCTGCGGCGGCTCAAGAAGAGGTCCGGGTTGTCGTACCGGCAACTCGAAGCGCGGGCGGCGGCGGCCGGGGACATCCTGCCGCGCAGCTCCGTATCCCAGATGCTCAACCGGGACCTGCCGCCGCGCCCCGAACTGTTGGCCGCCTTCGTGCGGGCCTGCGGAGAAGGAGACCGGGTCGCGGACTGGCTCGACGCCAGGGACCGGGTGGTCGGGGCCCACCGCGCCCGGCAATCGGCCGCGGCGGACGCCCCGGACCTGCCGGATCTTCCGGACGTGTCGGCTGTGTCAGCCGTGTCGTCTGCGGCGACGGCGGAGGCAGGCGGGGCGCGGATGTGGCTGCGGCGTCGGAGGGGCCGGCTGACCGCGATCGCCGTCGCCGCGGTGGTCGGCGCTCTCGCCCTCGTCGTCGCGCTGGTGACGTCCCCCGAGCGGCAGCGGGA
>NZ_JBHVHQ010000127.1:0-14104 GCF_042800135.1 Streptomyces sp. NPDC057654
CAAACAAAAAGTACACGACGAGGCCAGGCACAAAAATTAATACCGCCCCGGCCGTCGGTTACTCTCACCGGCACAAGATTTTGGGAACGAGACGAGGGCGAGGGGGAGAGGGGAGCCATGATCGGACGCTGGTACGCGGCGCTCGGCGTCAATCTGCTGCTCGGCGTGCCCGCCATCGTCCCGATCTACCTGCTCTACTACATCGCGGCGACGTGGGTGCACCCGGCGCCGGAGGAGAACGACGGTTTCGGCGTCGTCCTCATCGGCTTCGGACTCCCCGTCGCCCTCTGCGGCTTCCTCTGGTGGGCGGCCAACCGGCCGATCGCCCGCCGCACCCGCCTCCGTCCGGCCCGGTACTGGACCCTCAGCCTCCTCGGCACGGCCGTCCCCACCCTGACGCTCATCGGCGTCAGCCTCTGAGCCTGCCCCGGCCGAGGGCCCGGCGCGCCCCGGTGCGGCGGCTCGATCCCATCACCTCTGTGTCGGCGCCCGCCCGCCGCCGTGCCGCACACCGTCGTCGAGGGCGTACAAGTCGCGGCTTCGCGGCAGCCCTTCGACCAGGTCCAGGATCGCTCCGTGGAGCGGCCCATTCGTCGCCAGCACCGTCATGTCGCCCGTCAACACGGACCCACCGCCCAGGTCGGTCACCCGGCCGCCCGCCTCCGACATGATGACGGGCATGGGAGCCACGTCCCAGTAGCCCATCGGCGGACCGGCGATCACCAGGGCGTCCGCCCGGCCGGTGACGAGGTCCACGACGCAGCCCATCGACGCCATCAGGAACACCTGCCGGTGCAGGGCGGTGAGGAGTTCCTCCGGCCAGCCGGCCGGATTGAGCGGCCGTTATTGCCTCGTGGGATGTCAGACCAATGCATTACTGTGCGTGGCATAGACAGTTTTAAGAGACAAAAAGGGTGGGGCATGCGGAAGAGCACGATGGGGCGCGCGGGGGTCTCGCTGGCGGCGGTGGCGGTGCTGGTGGGTGTGACGGGATGTCAGGGCGACTCGGACAAGGGCGACAAGGCCGATAAGGCCGCGAGCACCCAGAAGGCCGACACGGACGGCCAGGGCCCCCGGCAGGGCGCGGACAAGCGCACCGCGGTGCAAGCGATCACGGCCGCGTACAAGAAGACGTCGGCGGCGAAGTCCGCGAAGGTCGTGATGACCCAGTCGATGCCGGCGGCGATGAAAGGCGGCGGCGACACGAAGGTCTCAGGCGTCATGGGATGGAACCCCACGATCATGGACGTGAACGTGGGGGACAATGCCACAGGGTCGGGGGCCGGTCAGGCCGGCAAGACGCACATGATCTGGGTGGACAACGTCATGTACGTCGAGGGGAAGCCCGAGGACCTCGGCGGCAAGAAATGGGCCAAGGTCGATCTGATGGCCGCCGCGAAGGAGTCCGGCGCCGGTGCGCAGGCACTGAAGCAGATGACCGCCGGCCTGGAGGACATGAACCAGGACCCGGCCCAGCAACTGGCGATACTGCTCAGCGCGCCGAACATCGAGTATGTGGGTTCCGAGGACGTCGGCGGCCGGCGTGCCGAGCACTACAAGGGTGCGCTGCCGGTCGAGACCGCGCTCAAGTCCAACAAGAACGTCGAAGCCCTCACGCCCCAGCAGCGCGAAAAGCTGATCGCGAACGTGAAGAAGACGGGTATCGAGAACTATGACTACGACGCCTGGGTCAACAGCGACGATTACCCGGTGAAGATGGACATACGGATGAAGACGCCGCGCGGCGCGATCCGCCTCACCGCGGACTACTCCGACTATGGCGCCAAGGCCGCGGTGCAGGTTCCGCCGGCCGATGAGACCGCCGACCTGATCAAGGTGTTCAAGGAGATGCAGGACCAGCAGAAGGGCCACTGAACCAGCGGCGGACCAGCGGCGGACCAGGGGCGGTCCCGCAGCGGACTCGGGGGAGCGGGGCCCTCGCTCCCAGCCATAGCCGCCGAAGTCGCCGCAGCCGCCTACCGGGCTCGCCCCGCTACAGCCACCCGCGCTCGTCCGCGACGCGCAGCGCTTCCATCCGGTTGTGAGCCGAGGTCTTGGCGATCGCCGCCGAGAGATAGTTACGGACCGTCCCCTCGGACAGGTACAGCTTGGCGGCGATCTCGGCCACGCTTGCGCCGGAACGCGCCACATTCAGCACATCGCGCTCCCGAGCGGTGAGCGGGGACTCGCCCGCCGCCAGGGTCGCGGCGGCCAGGGCCGGATCGACGACGCGTTCCCCCTTCACCACCCGGCGGATCGCGTCCGCGAGCGCCTCCGGCGGGGCGTCCTTCACGACGAAGCCGACGGCGCCGGCCTCCATCGCCCGACGCAGATAGCCCGCGCGCCCGAACGTCGTCAGGATCACCACGCGGCAGTCCGGCACCTGGGCCGCGAGCACCGCCGCCGCGGCCAGTCCGTCCAGGCCCGGCATCTCGATGTCGAGCAGGGCCACATCGGGCCGGTGTTCGCGGGCCGCCTGGATGACCTCGTCGCCCCGGCCCACGGAGCAGACGACCTGGAAGTCCTCCTCCAGTTCCAGGAGCGCGGACAGCGCGCTGCGGATCAGCTCCTGGTCGTCGGCGAGGAGCAGTCGGATCGTCATGCCGGGGTACCGTCCGTCGAGTCGAGGGTTACGCGCAGCCGCCAGCCGCCGTCCGGCCCCAGCGGCCCGGCGGCCACGGTGCCGCCGGCCGCCGCGACCCGTTCCCGGAGACCGGCCAGGCCGTTGCCGGTGACGCCGGCGCCGCCCACGCCGTCGTCGCGGATCTCCACGTGCGACGCCGACAGGGCGACCGTGCACCGGGCGGCGTGCGCGTGGCGTACGACGTTGGTCAGGCCCTCGCGCACCACCCAGCCGAACAGCTCCTGGTGCGCTCCGGCGACCATGTCGGTGGCCGTCGGCAGGTCGGCCAGGACGCCCGCCGCCCGCAGCAGCTCCCGGCCGCGCGCGATCTCGCCCGCGAGGGTCACGTCCCGGTAGCCGGACACCGCGGCCCGTACGTCGGTCAGCGCTTGCCGGGACAGGGTCTCCACCTCCGTGATCTCGTCGAGCGACCGAGGGGAGCCGCTCGCGGTCAGCCGGCGCGCGAGGGCGCTCTTGACCGTGATGACCGTGAGCGAATGGCCGAGCAGGTCGTGCAGATCGCGCGCGATCCGGGCCCGTTCGGCCTCCGACGCCAGCCGGGCGACCTCCGCGCGCGCCTCCAGCAGTGCGCGGTTGGCGACGGCGATCTCGGAGAACCCGTACACCGTCATGGCCGTGAAGACGACGGCGATCGCCTCGAACCAGCCGGGCCCGCCGTGCCACGGGCGCACCGCCCACGGCACGACGAGCGCGGCGAGCGCCCCGGCCGCCACGACCAGCACCGCGTGCCGCTTCAAGAACGCGGCGGCGAACGACACGACCACGGCGCAGAGGAAGAAGGCGTACTCCCTGGCGACGGGCAGCTCGGCGACGAACAACGCCGTCATGATCCCGAGCAGCGCCCCGAGGCGGCGCCAGGCGCGCTGGGCCGCGGAGAGGGCGGCGAGCACGTAGCAGCAGCAGAAGACGGCCACGATCACATATCCGGCGACGGCGCCCGCGCCGGTCGCGTACTGCGCCGCCCCGACCGCCGTCGCACACGGGTAGACGAGCATTCCGGCGGCCAGGACCATGCGCCGCCACCCCCGAGCCCACCGCAGCGAGTCGCCCTCCGGACCGCCGCTCACCGGCTCTTTCCCGGTGTTGTCCATGGCAGGAACGCTAACACCGCCGCTTCGGCGCGATCCCGGTTCCGGTCCCGCGCCGCCGCAGAGGCCGTCGCGCGCTCGTGCCGCTCGTACGGATCCGCTCACCCGGCTTACCCGGCTCACCCGGCCTGCCCGGGTCACTCGGCGGCGAACAGCGTCCGCATATGACGGCCGTTCACCAGGAGTACGAGACCGAGCAGGGCCAGCCCGCAGACCCCCTGCTCGATCTTCATCCACACCGGGAACGTGCCGGGCAGCGCGATGATGCACGCGATGGCCACCACCATGACGCCCGAGGCGATCCGCAGCCTGCGGAACGCGCCGCGGGAACCGCGCGCGGTGCGGGCGGCGAAGGTGAACGTCAGCAGGGCGCTGGCGACGACGATGATCCCGCGGACCCAGACGGCGTCGTTCACCACCGACGCGTCGTCGCGCATCACGATGATGGCGGCGAGAGTGATCACGCTGATGGCGAGGTATCCGCCGGCGAGACGCTTCGTGCCGCGCAGCGCCTTGAGGCTGCGCGGATGGGTCAGGTCCTCGACGCGAAAGGCGAGGGCGGTCTTGGTCTTCTCTGTCATACGGCCCATGGTCGGCGGCGGCCACGGGGGTCGGGCAGTGAGATCGCGCATCACCCACCGATGACATTCGTCATGGGTGATATCCCCTAGGGGGCCTTACGGTCCGTCTTACGGTCCATCGCCGTACGGGCCGGGCGTTCCCAGAGGTCCGCCAGGTGCGCGTGGAGGACGTCCTCGGCCTCCCGCGGGGCGAGGTGGCCGATGAGGACATGTGTGGTGAGGCCGTCCGCGAGGGCGAGGAGGGCGCGGGCCTCGCGCTGTGCGTCTACGGGCGCGGCGGCGCTGCCCTCGTTCGCGGCAGGGGCCGCCGCTTCCGATGCCTCCCAGATGAGTCCCGCGAACACCTCTTGCAGGGCCGCGTAGTTGGACTTCAGCGTCTCGGCGAGTGCTGTGCTGACAGCCGCCTGCGCGACGAAGGCGAGCCATACCCTGGCCTCGGCGCGGTGGTCTTCGTGGAGCAGCGAGACCTCGGTGGCCGCGTGCCCCAGCCTGGTCCCGGCCGACTGCGCCGGGCTCCTGACGAGGCGGGCCCGTACGCGCTCGCCGATCCGCTCGCCGATGTGCCCGAGGGCGAACACGAGCATTTCCTCTTTCGTGCGAAAGCACCGCTGAACGGCGCCCATCGACACCTGGGCGCATGCCGCGACGTCGCGCAGGGTGACGCCCTCCAGGCCCCGTTCGTCGGCCAGGCGGCAGACGGCCTCGGCGATGAGGCGGCGTCGGTTCGCGTGATCCACCTGCTTGGGCATCCCCGGTGACCTCCTGGTCTCACGATCGTTTCGCGACGCTCCCGGCCGCGGAACACTCTATTCGATGCGCTTGCATCAGTTCCAGGGTACGGTTCCGATGCAAGCGCATCAGAACGTGATGCGCGACAGAGAACCGTGCGAACGGGATATGTGTGAACGGGAAGGGAAGGGCCATGCGGGAAGACGCCCTGTGGACGATGTCGGCCGCCGAGCAGGCGGCGGCGGTGCGCCGCGCGGACATCTCCGCCGTCGAACTGATCGACAGTCATCTGGACCGCATCGCCGAGGTCAACCCCCAGGTGAACGCGGTCACGCAGCTCATGGCGGAGCAGGCGCGCACGGCGGCGGAGCGGACGGACCGCCGACGGGCAGCCGGTGAGACGCTGGGGCCGCTCGCGGGCGTGCCCTTCACGGTCAAGGAGAGCACCGCCGTCGAAGGGGTGCCCACCACATTCGGCACGGAGCGCTTCCGCGCCCTGGTCGCCCCGGCCGACGCGCCCCCTGTCGCACGGCTGCGCGCGGCCGGGGCCATCCCGATCGGGCACAGCAACATGCCGACGCTGATCCTGGCGGGCATGCACACCCGCAGCGAACTGTTCGGCGACACCGTCAACCCATGGGACAGCACCCGCACTCCGGGCGGGACCAGTGGGGGAGACGCCGTGTCCGTCGCCACGGGCATGGCGGCGATCGGGCTCGGCAACGACTCCGGCGGCTCGGTGCGCATCCCGGCCCAGTTCTGCGGCGTGGCCGGGCTGAAGCCGTCCACGGGCCGGTTTCCCGCCGATCACCGCGCCTTCGGCCCGGACGACCCGGGACCGGCCTCGCAGATGCTGGTCACCGACGGCCCGCTGGCCCGGAGCGTCGGCGACCTGCGGCTGGTGTACGAGGCGCTGGCCGGCGCCGACCCGCGCGACCCGAGGGCCGTGCCGGTACCCGCCTACGGCGAACCGCTGCCCGGCCCGGTGAAGGTCGCCGTCGTGCCGGACCCCGGCGGACACGGCGTCCACCCGGCCATTCGCGGTGCGGTCACGTCCGCCGCCGACGCGCTCGCCGACGCGGGATACGACGTCCGCGAGGTCGGGGACGTACCGCGCCTGGACGAGGCGCTGGAGGCGTACGGCCGGATCACCGTCACCGAATTCGCCCCCACCTGGCCCGCGGTGCGCAAGCTGCTCGGCGAAGGCGGCGACCGCTATATCGCCGCGGCGATGGAAGACACCCCGCCCGCGACCGCCGAAGAACTCATGAAACTGATGGGCGCCTGGCTGAACATCCGCCGCTCATGGGCCGAATTCCTCGACGCCCACCCGCTGCTGCTCGGCCCGTCGTTCACCGAACCGCCCGTCGAGCCGGGGCTGGAGTCGCGCGACAAAGCCGGCCGGGACCGGGTCGGCTCGGCGATGCGCCTGTGCACCGTGACCAGCTTCGTCGGCGTGCCCGGCGTAGCCGTGCCGACGGGGGTCGTCGACGGGCTCCCCGCGGGTGTGCAGATCGTCGGGCGCGCGTTCCGCGAGGACATGTGCCTGGCGGCGGCCCAGTCCATCGAGGACCGCCTCGGCGTCCTCACCCCGCTCGACCCGATGTGACCCGGTCGGTCATCGATCCGTTCGGCCTGCGCCTGGCTGCCCGCGCCCGCAGCGGAGTCCGCGCGTCAGCCCATGGTGATGGTCGCGTAGTTCTCCCCGGGGCCGGGCGGGCGTATCCAGGATCGCGACTCGAAGGAGTGCAGTCTGCCCTCGTTGACGGCGAGGCGCGGCACGGCGACGCCGTACCGATCGGCGACGGCGTCCAGGGCGCGGAACGCTGCGGCCGCCTGGGCGGCCAGGCCAGGTGTGCCGAAGCCGAGAGATTCCGGGGCAAGTTCGGCGGGAAGGGCGCCGCGGGCTTCCTCGGCCACCCCGTCCCGCACCGTGAGCGCGTACAGCAGCGTTCCGCCGCGTGCGACCGACAGATGGAAGAACGGGGTGTCACAGGAATACTCGCCCCACACCACGATCGCCCGGCCGCCGCCGGCCGAGGCGTGCAGAGCGGGGGAGACGAACCGCTCCGCGAAGAAAGAAGACGGATCCCCGTCGAATCCGAAACTCCACCCCGCCCCCGCCCGCCCGACGCTGAGCAGCGACTTGTCGTCGTAGCTGGAGAAGACCCGCCGACCGGGACAGTGGTGTCTTCTGAGGTCCCAACGCCGCAGCGGCGGGGCGAGCGTCGTGTCGGGCGACGCGCCGAGGAGGGTGGGCAGGGCGTCCGGGGCGACGCCTTCGACCAGGATCAGCCGGTAGTCGTCCGGGGACATCCCGCCCGGTCGCAGCTGACCGGGGCGTGCGAGCCAGGACAGACCGCCCGGATCCTGGTCGGGAACGGGCGCCGGAGCCGGGCCGCTCTCGCCGCCGCGCGGGGTCGCCAGCAGTTCCAGGCGCCGCTCGGCGGTGAGTACGGGAGCGAGCACGGGGTCGGCGAGCAGGCCCACCGGAGCGATGTGGGCGGGACCGACCGGCTCCCACCATGGGATCGCGGCGCGCAGGCTCCGCCACGCGGCGTCGGTGTCGCCCCAACGAGCCAGCTCATGGGCCGCGTCGACCGCCTCGCCGAACCTGCCGCCGGGCTGATAGCGGTACGTTCCGCCGCTCATCTCGCGCAGGATGTCCGCCGCGAATCGTGCGGTGCGGGGGAAGTGACCGGGGTCGGTGAAGTACCAGTCGTCCCTGGAGCGGTGGCCATGGAGGTGTTCAGCTGCGTACAGCGAGAGCAGCTCGGCCATGAGGCGGGGGTCGTCGGGTTGCGGCTTCGCATGGCCATACCAAGCCACTCCGCCCAACTCCCTGATCTGATAAAGGAGCTCGGACGCACCCGGACGACCGTACTCCTGAGCCTCCAACAGCACCCGGGCAGCGTCTTCGTAACGGCCGCGCAGCGCCGCGGTCCTGGCGCGGGCCACGGCTGCGTCCTGTTCGCGGGTCGTCTCGTTGACGAACGCCGGGGCGTCGGCTTGCCGGTCCCGGCCGGCCTCAAGGTGGTGGAACTCCTGGTGCATCGCGACCATGAACGCGGCGAACGACGGGTATCGCTCGGGGGGCTCAGCATGCCAGGACGCCCACACCCGCACCGCCCACTCGCCGTCCGGCCCCACGTCCCCCGGGTCGAGGAGTACGTAGGTGGCATCCGACTCGACGTCCAACTGGAGCCCGCGCGACCACAGTCCGACTTGCGCGCGTTCCTCCTCAGGGCTCTCCGCTCCGCCCCAGTCCTCGCCGAGGCCCATCGCGTCCTCGTGCCAGTGCGCCTGGTGGGTGCCGGCCAGCGCGTAGACGAAGCCGCCCGCGTTTCGCCAGCCGTCGCTGACGCGCAGGAACTCCCGGTAGGACGGCGGCATTTCGTGCCCGAGCCGCGCCTCCATGGCGGTGATGTCCGCCTCGGAGGCAGGGTCGGCGCCCAGCCACGCGCGCTGCCGCGCGGCAAGGTCGTCCGCGTCCAGTTCGTCCAAGTCGTCCTGGGCGCCGGCCCATTCCTCGCTCCACCGAGTGAGGAAGCGCCGCCAGTCGAATGTCTTCGCGTCCATGCCGGTGATCCTGACACCAGGCACTGACAATCGCTCTGACCAGCAAGTTCACCAGCAAGTTCACCAGTAGGTTCACCAGCAGGTCGGCCAACAGGTCATGCGGGTCCGTCAGGGCCGGGCCGGTGTGTCTCGTCCTTCTTCCACGGGCCGATGCCGAGTTTCCCCGTCGTGCCGAGGTCGAGTTCCGGCGTCACCGTCACCGGGGCCGCGCCGGGCTTCGCCCGCAGCCGTACGTACGGGGCGTTCACGGGTTCGCCGTTCTCGACGGTGTTGCGCCAGACCAGTACGGCGTACGCGCGTTCGCCGGGCTTCAGGGCCAGTGGCCGCGGCGCGCCGTCGGCTCCGGTGCCGGTGGAGATGGCGGCGCCGCCGTGCAGGATCTGCACGCTGTCGACGGGCTTGCGGGCCGCGTCGAGGAGCTGGAGATCCGGGTAGCCGTTGAGGCGGCTGGTCCGGTCGCCGCAGTTCACCAAGTTGATGCTGACGGCGCGGAGCCCCATCGCGGCGTCGCCGTCATCGGCGTACACATGCATACCCGATGCCGGGCAGGCGCCTCCCTTGGAGGGCGCTTCCTCGGCGGGGACGCTCCGCACCGTGGTGATCTGGGCATGTGCCCCGCCGCGTGCGTCAGGGCGCAGCCCGCCCGAGTGCAGACCCGCCGGGAGACGGTCGTCCGCGACGACGGTGCGCTTGACCGTCTGGCCCGGCTTTACGGACGGCACGACCTTCTCCGTGTTCGTCAGGGCTTCTCCGGTCTCCGACGCGAACGTGAAGGTGACCGTGTAAGTGAGTGCTTTCGCCTCGTGGTTGGTGACTGTGAAGTCGGCGCACGCCTCGTTCCCGCCGCCCATGGCGGTGATCTTGACCCCGTCCTTCTCCAGCTTGGCGGGGTCTCCGATCGGTGCCGGAGGGGTGGCCGCGGCCGTGGCGCCGGAGGGCCTGACCCCGCAGGGGGAAGCGCTGGGGCGGCCGGTGGAGCCGGCCCCTCCCGCGTGCGCCGAGCCGTCGCCCAGTGAGTCGGAGCCGGCCTTCTGCGATCCGCAAGCGGTGAGAAGAAGAGCACCGGCGACGGCTGCGGCGGCGGGAAGGGCGAGAGGGACGTTGCGCATGCGGCTGAGTCAATCAGGGCCAGATCACTTCAGACCATGTGAAAAGCCTATTTCGCGTAACAGCCCTGTCACAGGGAAGCCGGGTATCGGCGTATGACCTGCTAGCTTTAGGGCTAAACGTACTAGAGCAGGAGGTCCCTTTGTCCCGCACCGTGCTCGTCACCGGAGGAACCAGTGGCATCGGCCGCGCCGTCGCCGCGAAGTTCGCGGACGGTCACACGGAGGTCTTCATCACCGGACGTCGCCCCGACACCGTCGAACGGACCGCCAAGGAACTCGGCGCGCACGGCGTGGTCTGCGACGCGACCGACCCCGGCCGGGTCGCGGCGCTCGCCGACCGGTTCGAGACCCTGGACGTCCTGGTCAACGCGGCCGGCGGGCTGCCCCAGCCGGCGGCCGGAGAGGGCCCGGAACTGGAGGCGGTGCTCGCCGAGTGGCAGGCCAATCTGGCCCAGAACCTGCTGAGCGCGGTACTGACCACCACCGCGCTCCGCCCCAGGCTCACTTCGGGCAGCTCCGTCATCAGCATCGGCTCGATCGGGGCTGAACGCCGGGGCGGCTCCTACGGAGCGGCCAAGGCCGCACTCGCCGCTTGGAACGCCTCCCTCTCCGGCGAACTCGGCCCCCAGGGCATCACCAGCAACGTCATCGCCGCGGGCTACATCTCCGGCACCAACTTCTTCCAGGGCGGCCTGGCCGACGACCGCTACCGCGCGCTCGTCGAGGAAACGCACAACAAGCGCCCCGGAACGGTCGAGGACATCGCCGAAACGGTCCACTTCCTCGCCTCCCCGGGCGCCCGGCACATCACGGGTCAGACCCTGCACGTCAACGGGGGAGCCTTCACCACGCGTTGACGCCGACAGCCGTGCCGCTCGCGGAGACTCGCTCGTGCGGCACGGCCGGGGCGCCGACCGCGGCCCGCTGCCGCGGAAGTGTCCGGATCGGCGCTCACCGAGCCCGCCGGAGGTCTGAACAATGGAACCTCCCCTGGCGCGACCCGGCGAGTACTGCGTCCAAAGGAGTACGCGACGTGAAGATCGTGGTCATCGGAGGCACCGGCCTCATCGGCAGCAAGGTGTGCGGCAAACTCCGCGATCGCGGGCACGAGGCAGTGCCCGCCGCGCCCGGTACGGGCGTCGACACCCTCACCGGCGAGGGCCTCGCCGAGGCGCTGACCGGGGCCCAGGCGGTCGTGGACGTGTCCAACTCGCCCTCCTTCGAGGAGTCGGCGGTGCTGGAATTCTTCACCGCCTCCACCCGCAACCTGCTGGCCGCCGAGGCCGCGGCGGGCGTGGCGCACCACGTGGCGCTGTCGATCGTCGGCATCGAGGGCCTGCCCGACAACGGTTACTTCCGGGCGAAAGCCGCCCAGGAGCAGCTGATCAAACAGGGGCAGATCCCGTACTCGATCGTCCGGGCGACGCAGTTCTTCGAGTTCGTCAAGGGCATCGCCGACGCCGCCACCAGCGGCGACACCGTGCGCGTACCGCCCGTGCTCTTCCAGCCCATGGCGGCCGAGGACGTCGCCGAAGCGGTGTCCCGGACCGTCGTGGAGACCCCGCTCAAGGGCACGGTCGAGGTGGCCGGGCCCCAGCGGTTCCGCTTCGACGAGCTTGTAGCGGAAGCGCTGCGCGCGTGGCACGACCCGCGTACCGTCGTCGCCGACCCGCACGCCCGCTACTACGGCTCCGAACTCGCGGAACGCAGCCTCGTCCCCGACGAGGGCCGCGCCCGACCGGCGGAGATCCGCTTCGAGGACTGGTTGCGCCGCTCCTCATGATTCTCGAATTCTTGGGTCTCGAATCTTGAGCCTTGAATCTTGAGCCTTGAATCAGCAGTCCGGCAGGGGCGATAAAGGTCTATTCGTGGCGATAAGAGCGAGGGTTCATACTGGCCCTGTGGCACCGAAGCAAGAATTCGTGAGAGCCGGCCCCCTCCCGGGCGGCGTGGTCTCCGCGGTCGGCTACCGCGCCGTAAGACCAGGTCGGGAGGGTACGCGCCCCCTGCACCGAGGGCTGCCCTCCCCCTACCTGACCCTGATCTTCTCCCTGGACGGCCCCGTCGTCAGCGGCTTCACCCCGGACCAGGCGACGGGTTCCGACGCGATCAGCACGGACGTCGTCGTGGGCGGCCTGCACCAAAGCCCCGCCTATGTCGTACAGCCCGATGACGAGACCGGTATCCAGCTGGCCCTGCACCCGCTCGCGGCCCGCGCCCTCCTCGGGGTCCCGGCCGCCGAGCTGACCGGACAGCTCGTCACGCACGGCCCGGACGTACTCGGCCGGGGCGCCGCCGACCTGCGCTGCCGGCTCACCGAGGCGACGGACTGGGACACGCGCTTCGCCGCGCTCGCCGACTATCTGGAGAAACAGCTCGCGACCCACGGCGACCGGCCGCGGCCGCGCCCCGAGGTCGCCGAGGCATGGACCTGGCTGGCCCGGCACCGCGGCGCGGGCACCCTGCGCGGGCTCGCGGCGCACGTCGCGCTGAGCGAACGCCGTCTGAGCACCCTCTTCCGCGCCGAGACCGGCGCGACGCCCAAGCAGGCGGCCCGCCTGATGCGGTTCGAGCACGCCAAGGCGGGGATCGTCCGGGCGACCGCCGCGGGCGACGGCCCCGACCTGGCCCGTACGGCGGCGGCCTGCGGCTACTACGACCATTCGCACCTCGTCCGCGACTTCCACCAGTACACGGACCTGAGCCCCACCGCGTGGCTCGCCGAAGAGTGCCGGAATATCCAAGCCGGGGGGCACCGCAACGGCGGAGGCTGAACCCATGGACACACAGCAGACCTCAGCACAGACCCGCACCCCCGAGATCTTCCCCACCCTCCAGGCCGACGACGCTCCCGCGCTCATCGACTTCCTCGTCGGCACGGTCGGCTTCCTGCGCACGGCCGTGTACGAGGACGGCGGCCGCGTCGCCCACGCCCAGCTGGACTGGCCCGAGGGCGGAGCCGTGATGCTCGGCTCCTACAAGCCCGACGGCGAGTGGTGCGTGAAGCCGGGCACCTTCGGCGCGTACGTCGTCACCGACCACGTGGACGAGCTGTACGCCCGGCTCACCAAGGCCGGCGTGAAGATCATCCGTGAGATCGAGGACCAGTCGTACGGAAGCCGGGAATTCGCCATCGCCGACCCCGAGGGCAACAAGTGGGCGTTCGGCACCTACCGCGGCGAACCCCGCCCGAGCTGACGTACCGCCTCGCCCAGCTCGAACCGCGGCGGTCCTGCGTGAGGGCCGCCGCGGCCCGACGAGGCCGGCAGCCCACCGCCGCCACCGCGGCCGAGGCCGCGTCCCCTATGCTCTCGACCATGTGCTGCAACTTCTCCTGACGGACCGCGACGGTCCACGGCATCCGCCCGGCAGGCGCCGGGCTCCGTCGGCGTGCGCGCGCACGCCCATCTCAGGAGGATCCACCCCCTCATGAACACGCGTTCCGCCTGTCCCACCCTGGACGCCCGCGTCACCCGCCTGCGGCAGCTCGCCCACGCCGATCCCCGCCTGGAGGGCGTCCTCCTCTACGGCTCGTGGACGATGGGCGAGGCCGACGCCCACTCGGACATCGAGGCGTACATCTACGTGCAGGACGACCGGCTCGCCGACTTCGACGGCCCGGCCTTCCTGGAGCAGCTCGCGCCGCTCAAGCTGGCGTACACCAACATGTACGGCATCCTCGCCGTGGTCTTCGACGACCTGATGCGCGGCGAGTTCCACCTCACGGCAGCAGGCACGGGCATCGACGAGGTGTCGACGTGGCGGGGGATGGTGCACCTGCCGCGCCCCGAAGACGCCGTGCTGCTCGACCGCGGCGGCCGGCTCACCCGCGCGGCACGGCGACTGGCGGAGTTTTGCCCGCCCGAGCCCGTAGCGACGGCCCGGCAGCGCGTCGACGAGCTGACCAACTGGACGCTCATGCTCGCCCATGTCCTGGCCCGCGGCGAGACCGCCCGAGCCCACAACCTCCTGCACGCCGTCGTCGCACCCCAGCAGCTCCAGCTCTGCCGCCTCCTGCGCGACAGCACGGCCCACTGGCTCACCCCCAGCCGCGCCCTGGAACAGGACCTCCCCGCCGCCGACCGCGCCCGCTATACCGCCACCACCGGCCCCGCGCACGAGCACGACGTACGGACGGCGGCGCGCGAGAGCTGGCGCTGGAGCCGTGAGCTGGCCGCCGAGGCGGCCGGCCGCTGGAGCCTCCACATGCCGCCCGAACTCCACGCACTCCACGACCGGATCAGCGGCCTTCTGAACGACACCCGCTGAGCGCACCGCAGGGCGCTCGGGACCGGTTCGCGCCATGTCCGCCCGGCAGGATGTCACCAACTCCGGCCATTTAAGCGCCACTTCGCGATCGGCCGCGGGCTGAGT
>NZ_JBHVHQ010000128.1:0-14095 GCF_042800135.1 Streptomyces sp. NPDC057654
ACGTACGCCCGTACGGACCGACCGCGTGCTGCCGCCCGTACGGAGCCGTCCCGGCCTGCGGCTACGCTTGCCCGCCATGCGAGATCTTGTGGCGGGGGCGGGCTATCTCATCAAGGGGCAGCGGTGGATGGCGGGGCACCGGCGGCTCTGGGCGCTCGGGATGCTGCCCGCGCTGATCACCCTCGTCGGATACGCGGCCGCCGTCGTCGCGCTCGGCTTCTGGGCCGGCGACGTCATCGGCTGGGCGACCCCGTTCGCCGACGGCTGGCCCTCGCCCTGGCTCGGCCTCTTCCGCGGCCTGCTCGCCGCGCTGTTCTTCGGCGGCGGCCTGCTCCTCGCCCTCCTCTCCTTCACCGCCGTCGCCCTCCTGGTCGGCGAGCCGTTCTACGAGGTGATCTCCGAGAAGGCCGACCTCGACGAGGGCGGCACGGCGCACGAGTCGGGGCTGTCGCTCTGGCGCGAGCTGTGGATCGGCACCGTGGAGTGCGTCCGCGTGCTGGCCCGCGCCGCCTGCTGGGGCGTCCTCCTCTTCGCGCTCGGTTTCGTCCCCGTCATCGGTCAGACCCTGATCCCGGCCATCGGCTTCTGCGTCTCGGGCTTCTTCCTCACCGAGGAGCTGACGGCCGTCGCGCTCCAGCGGCGCGGCGTGGCGCTGCCGGACCGGCTGCGGCTGCTGCGCGGCCGCAAACTGCTCGCCTGGGGCTTCGGCGTGCCGCTGACCCTCCTCTTCCTCATCCCGGTGGTCGCCGTCTTCGTGATGCCGGGCGCCGTCGCGGGCGCGACCATGCTCGTACGGGACCTCACGGGCGAGGCGACGGCGGACGACGATGACGCTGCCGATGACGGAGACGCTGCCGATGACGGAGACGACCGCACGAACGACGCCGATGACGCCGGCGATCCCGCCCCGCGCCCCGTGAGTTGACGCAGCGTCCGGAGTGTGGCGTTCCGCCCCGGTTTCGCGCGGGGCGACAATAGGGGGATGTCCTTCGCCCAGCTCACCTCCGCCCCGTACACCTTCGCCGCCCCCCTGTTTTCGAGCACCGGTCAAGGAGCCCGGCAGTTCGCGGAGCTGGGGATCGCGCTCCTGCTCTCCTCCCTGATCGGGCTGGAGCGGGAGGTACGGCAGAAGAGCGCGGGGTTGCGCACCCACACCCTCGTCGGGGTGGGCAGCGCCCTCTTCATGGAGGTGTCGATACACGGCTTCGGGTCGATGATCGGGCTCGACGGCGTGGCGCTGGACCCCTCCCGGGTGGCCGCGCAGGTCGTCTCCGGCATCGGCTTCATCGGCGGCGGCCTGATCTTCGTGCGGCGCGACGCCGTGCGCGGCCTGACCACGGCCGCGACGATCTGGCTGACCTGTGCCGTGGGCATGGCGTGCGGCGGCGGGCTGCCGCTGCTCGGGCTCGCCGCGACGCTGGTGCACTTCATCGTGGTGCGCGGCTTCCCGATGGTGACGCGGCGGCTGGCGTCGATGCCGGCCGTGGAACAGGTCGAGCTGCGGCTCTCCTACCGGACGCGCAGCGGGCTGCTGGGCCGGGTGCTGGAGCTGTGCACCAGCCGGGGGTTCCTGGTGACGGACGTCCAGGTGGACTCCGCGGAGGGGGAGGACGGCGGGCAGGCGGCCGTGCTGCTCCGGCTGGAGGGGAAGGGGTCGGCACATCCGCTGGTGGAGGAGCTGACGGACTGGGAAGGGGTCTCCGAGGTCGGGCTGCGCTCCCGCCGCGAGAGCACGGAGTGACCCGGCGGGCCTCTCACTTCGGCGGTCCGTCCAGCCGGCGGCTCGTGGGCCGCTCCTTCGAACTGTATTGCGATGAGGTAACGACACCTACCGCGCTACAGGCAGGGCCTGTGGTCATAGTGTCACTATTCGCGTAATCGGGCTTTTGGTGTCGATGAACGTCGATGAACGTCGATGAGGAGGTACGGCCGTGGCGGACGCGAACCGGGACACGGCAACGCTGGTGGAAGGGGCGCTCGCCCGCCTCGATCTCGACACCAAGGCCCGGCTGCTCGCCGGCCAGGACATGTGGTCGCTCCCCGCCGTCCCCGCCATCGGCCTCGCCTCCCTGGTGATGTCCGACGGCCCGATCGGCGTCCGCGGCGTCCGCTGGAGCGCCGACGACCCCTCGATCGCGCTGCCCAGCCCCACGGCGCTCGCCGCGACCTGGGACCCGGCCCTCGCCCGTACGGCCGGCCGGCTGCTCGCCCAGGAGGCCCGCCGCAAGGGCGTGCACGTCCTGCTCGCACCCACCGTGAACCTGCACCGCTCGCCGCTGGGCGGCCGGCACTTCGAGGCGTACAGCGAGGACCCGTATCTGACGGGCGAGATCGGCGCCGGTTACGTGGCCGGGGTGCAGGACGGCGGCGTCGGCACCACCGTCAAGCACTTCGTGGCCAACGACGCCGAGACCGAGCGCTTCACCGTCGACAACAAGGTCACCGCCCGCGCCCTGCGCGAGCTCTACCTCGCCCCCTTCGAGGCCATCGTCGCCAAGGCCCGCCCCTGGGGCGTCATGTCCGCCTACAACAGCGTCAACGGCTCCACCATGACCGAACACCGCAGCCTCCAGCAGGAGGTGCTGCGCGGCGAGTGGGGGTTCGACGGGTTCCTCGTCTCCGACTGGCTGGCCGCCCGCGACACCGTACGGGCCCTCGCCGGCGGCCTCGACGTGGCGATGCCCGGCCCGCGCACCGTCTACGGGCCCGCGCTCGCCGCGGCTGTACGGGCGGGAGAGGCCGCCGAGTCCGACGTCGACGACGCCGTGCGCCGCGTGCTGCTGCTCGCCGCGCGCGTCGGAGCGCTGGAGGGCGCGCCGCCCGCCGTCGCCCCGGACCGCCTGCCCGCACCGATCGACGGCGTGGCGCTCGCCCGCGACATCGCCCGCCGGTCCTTCGTGCTCGTCCGCAATCAGGTGCGCGACGGGGTCGCCGCCCTGCCCCTGGACCCGGCCGGAATGCGCCGCGTCGCGCTCCTCGGGGCCGCCGCACGCGACGCCCGCGTCCTCGGCGGCGGCTCGGCGCAGGTCTTCCCCGACCATGTCGTCTCACCCCTCGACGGGCTCCTCACCGCCCTGCCCGAAGGGGCGCTGCGCTACGCCGTCGGCGCGGAGCTCGGCGACGAGATCACCATCGCCGACCAGGGGTTCGCGCTGCGCGCCGTGTGCCGCGACGCGGACGGGCGCGTGCTGGGGGAGCGGTCCCTGCCGACCGGTCAGGTCCAGTGGATGGGCGACCTGCCCGACGGCGTCGCCTTCGACGCGCTGCACACCGTCGAGGTCGCCAGAGTCTTCACCCCGCGCGAGAGCGGGCCGCACTCCTTCGGCACGAAGGGGGTGGGCGGCTTCGCGCTGCGCGTGAACGGCGAGACGGTGTTCGACGGCGACCAGGGCGTGGCGCGCGGCGACCTCTTCGACGCGGTGCTCGGCTCGCCCGTGGAGCGCGGGAAGGTCGAGCTGACGGCGGGCGAACCGGTCGACGTCAGCCTCTCCTACACCGTGCCGAAGTCCCCGGACGCGCCGATCGCCGCCGTCGCCTGCTGCCTGATGCACCGCGAACCGCGCCGCGATCCGGGCGAGTTGATCGAGGAGGCCGTGGCCGAGGCCGCCGCAGCCGACGCCGCGGTCGTCGTGGTCGGCACCACCGAGCGGGTCGAGAGCGAGGGCTTCGACCGTGACAGCCTGGCCCTGCCCGGGCACCAGGACGACCTGGTGGCGCGCGTCGCCGCCGTCAACCCGCGTACCGTCGTGGTCGTCAACTCCGGCTCCCCGGTGGAGATGCCGTGGCGCGAGGACGTCGCGGCGGTGCTGCTCGGCTGGTTCCCCGGCCAGGAGGCGGGGGCCGCGCTCGCGGACGTACTCCTCGGGACGGCGGAGCCCGGCGGGCGGCTGCCCACCACCTGGCCCGCCCGGCTCGCGGACGCGCCCGTCGTGCGCGTCACCCCGACGAGTGGCGAACTTCCGTACGAGGAGGGCGTGTTCATCGGCTATCGGGCCTGGGAGCGATCCGGTGCGCACCCCGCGTACGCCTTCGGGCACGGGCTCGGCTACACCGACTGGTCGTACGACGCCATCGAGGTGCGCGGCGCCACCGTCACCGTCCGCGTCCGCAACACCGGGGCGCGGCCCGGCCGCGAGGTCGTGCAGATCTATCTGGCGGTCCCCGAAGGCGATGCCGTCGAGCGTCCGGCGCGCGTCCTGGCGGGCTTCGCCGCCGTGGAGGCCGAGCCGGGGGCCGGCGCCGAGGTCGGCGTCGAACTGCCGCGCCGGGCCGCCGAGATCTGGGACGAGGGCGCGGGCGCCTGGCGGCTGATCCCCGGCACCTACCGCGCGGAAGCGGGCCGCAGCATCGCCGACCGCCGCCTGAGCGCCCCGGTGACGTTCGCCTGAGCGGCCCCGCTTCTACGCCGCCGGGCTCCGCTCCGTGACCTTGCGGTACGCCATCGCCGCCAGCGCCCGCTGGCCCTCCTTGCTCGGGTGGAACCAGTCCCACTGGCTCAACTCGGCCTCGGTGAAGCGGAAGTCGTTGACCGCGCCGTCGTAGCGGCACAGCCGGTCCTTGGCGCAGACGTCCTTGAGCACCGCGTTGTACGCGGCCACCCGCTGCTCGACCTGGCCGCGCCGCGCCTCGGAGGCCGTGTCCACGGCGTCCGACTCCTTCAGCATCGAGGGGCAGATCCGGGCCAGTTTCCAGACCTGCTTGCCGAGCGGATCCGCGCGCCCCTCGGCCCAGAGCCTTTTGAGGTCCGGCACGCTCGCCACGTACACCTGCGTCTTGGGCAGCGTGCGCCGCAGTTCCTTCATCGCCACCTCGAACTCCGCCCGGTACTGCGCCGGGGACGTCATGTCGGCGACGTCCGCGCGGCACGCGTCATTGGCCCCCATCAGCACCGTCACCAGCTCCGGCCGATGGGGGAGGGCCTTGGTCAGCTGGCCGGGAAGGTCGGACATCCGGGCGCCGGTCTTCGCGTAGTTCCAGCTGTGCGCCGCCGGGGACGGCAGCAGCCGCCCCGCCAGGCTGTCGACCTTCGTGCCGGTGGCCCAGGACGCCTCGGGGCAGTCGGACAGCGGTGAACAGGCGTTGAAGCCACGGGTGATGGAGTCGCCGAGGGATGCGATGGAGGCGGGGCGGGTGTTCCACGCGGGGGTGGGGGCCGGCTTGGGCGTGGACTTGGAGCCGCCCGCGCCGGTGGAGCCCTTCTCGTCGCACCCCGCGGTCCCCGCGACGACGAGGGCCGCCGTCAGGGTGGCGACGGCGGCCCGTGCGATACCGCGGCGACTTCGTGCGGTGCTGCCCCGCATCCCTGTTCCCCCTCCGGCCGATGGGTGATATCTCTTCTTGACCGACGGTACGTCACCCGTGCAGTGTCACCGCACGATAGTTTTTCCCGTGGCAGCTGGGCTCCGCCCCGTTCGGGCGCGTACTCCGGTACTGTTCGGATCACAGCACGTCACATCCTGTCCCTTTTCGGGATAATTGCTCCCAATAGTGTTTACTGTTGGTAACCTCGTTGGCTGGTGCGGGAGTGATCATTGGGGCAGAATGGCCGATGCTGCCCCAGGCGGGACCGGCACAGGCGCGAGGCCGCTGGGGAAGGCGTACCTCGAACCGCACTGGAGGTCCCGGTGACGACACGTGGAGTTCTGTACGTGCACTCCGCGCCACGCGCGCTGTGCCCGCACGTCGAATGGGCCGTCGCGGGCGTACTCGGCGTACGCGTCACGCTCGACTGGATCAGACAGCCGGCCTCGCCGGGCACCTGGCGGGCCGAATTCTCCTGGCAGGGCGAGGCGGGCACCGCCTCCAAGCTCGCCTCCGCGCTGCGCGGCTGGCACCTGCTGCGCTTCGAGGTGACCGCCGAACCCTGCCCCACCGCCGAGGGCGAGCGCTACAGCTCCACCCCCGACCTCGGAATCTTCCACGCCGTCACCGGCATCCACGGCGACATCCTCATCCCCGAGGACCGGCTGCGCGCCGCCCTCGCCCGGTCCGCCCGCGGCGAGACCGACCTCCAGGCCGAGGTCGCCAAGCTCCTCGGCAAGCCCTGGGACGACGAACTGGAGCCCTTCCGGTACGCGGGCGAGGGCGCCCCGGTGCGCTGGCTGCACCAGGTGGTCTGACGCCCGGCCGGTTCTTCCGCACGCGCGAGGGCCCGCCCGGTCTTGGGAGACCGGGCGGGCCCTCGTACGTACGGCTGCTGCCGCGGGATCAGACGGTGCGCAGCGCCAGCACCACGTTATGGCCGCCGAACCCGAACGAATTGTTCAGCGCGGTGAGCGGCCCCTCGGGCAGCTTCCGCGGCTCGTCGCGCACGACGTCCGCGTCGGCCTCGGGGTCGAGGTTGGTGATGTTGATCGTCGGCGGAGCGACGCGGTTCTTCAGCGCCAGCACCGAGGCCACGGTCTCGATGCCGCCCGCGCCGCCCAGCAGATGACCCGTCATCGACTTGGTGGCCGAGATCGCCATGTGGTCCACGTCGTCGCCGAAGACCTTGCGCAGCGCCTTGATCTCCGCCACGTCGCCCAGCGGGGTCGAGGTCGCGTGCGCGTTGATGTGCGCGATCTCGGCGGGCTTGATGTCGGAGGAGTCCATCAGGTTCTGGAGCGCGTGCGCGATGCCGCTGCCCGAGGGCTCCGGCTGGGTGATGTGGTGGCTGTCGGCCGAGATGCCCTGGCCGACCGCCTCGCAGTAGACCGCCGCGCCGCGCCGCGCGGCGTGCTCCGCGGACTCCAGTACGACGACGCCCGAGCCCTCGCCCAGGACGAAGCCGTTGCGGTCCGCGTCGTACGGGCGGGAGGCGCCCTGCGGGTCGTCGTTGCTCTTCGACATCGCCATCATGTTGCCGAACGCGGCGATCGGCAGCGGGTGGATCGCCGCCTCCGTGCCGCCCGCGACGACCACGTCGGCGCGGCCGGTGCGGATCATCTCGATGGCGTAGCCGATGGCCTCCGCGCCCGAGGCACAGGCGCTGACCGGGGTGTGCACGCCCGCACGGGCGCCGACCTCCAGGCCGACGTTGGCCGCCGGGCCGTTCGGCATCAGCATCGGCACGGTGTGCGGGGAGACCTTGCGGACACCCTTCTCCTTCAGCACGTCGTACTGGTCGAGAAGGGTGATCACGCCGCCGATGCCGGAGGCGATGACCGTGCCCAGCCGGTGCGGATCGACATTCGCGTCCTCACCGGCCTTGGCGGTGAACCCCGCGTCCGCCCACGCCTCGCGGGCCGCGATCAGCGCGAACTGCGCCGACCGGTCCAGCTTGCGGGCCTGCGGCCGGGGGATGATCTCCCCGGGCTCGACCGCGCAGCCTGCGGCGATCCGGACCGGCAGGTCGGCCCACCGCTCGCCCTCCAGGGCCTGCACGCCGGACCGGCCGGCGAGCATCGCGTCCCAGGTCGATGCGGCGTCGCCACCCAGTGGTGTGGTTGCGCCGATACCGGTGACGACCACGGTGCGATTGGTCGCGTTCACAGGAATTCTTTCTCCACGTGTAGAGGGGACTGAATCAACGGCGCCACCGCCGGGTGGCGACAAACGCGTCGGCTGTGGATCAGCTCTGGTGCTTGAGGATGTACGAGACGGCGTCGCCCACCGTCTTGAGGTTCTTGACGTCGTCGTCGGGGATCTTGACGTCGAAGCGCTCTTCGGCGGCGACGACGACCTCGACCATGGACAGCGAGTCGACGTCGAGGTCGTCGGTGAACGACTTCTCCGACTTGACGTCCTCGGTGGGGATACCGGCGATCTCGTTGACGATCTCCGCGAGACCTTCGGTGATCTCTGCCTCAGTGGCGGCCATTGCGGCGCTCCTTCGATTTTTTACGGTCTTGACTGGTCAGTGGTGATGCCCTGCGCAGCATCCGGAAGGCTCCGGGCTGCGCAGTTCCTGCCTAGGGGAGGGTAACGACAGTGGCGGCGTAGACGAGACCCGCCCCGAAGCCGATGACGAGCGCCGTGTCCCCGCTCTTGGCCTGCCCCGTCGCCAGCAGCCGCTCCATGGCGAGCGGAATGGAGGCGGCGGAGGTGTTGCCGGTGGTCTCGACATCGCGGGCCACCGTGACGTTCTCCGGCAGCTTAAGAGTCTTGACCATCGAATCGATGATCCGCATGTTCGCCTGGTGCGGAATGAAGACGTCGAGGTCGTCGGCGCTCACTCCGGCCTTGTCCAGCGCCTCCTGGGCGACCTTCGCCATCTCGAACACGGCCCAGCGGAAGACGGCCTGGCCCTCCTGGGTGATCGCGGGGAAGCGTACATCGGTCACATCCGTGCGACCGCGGTACTCCTCCCAGGAGACGGTCTGCTTGATGGTCTCGGACTTGTCGCCCTCCGAGCCCCAGACGGTCGGGCCGATCGACGGCTCCTTCGCGGGGCCCACGACCACGGCGCCCGCGCCGTCGCCGAACAGGAAGGCCGTCGCGCGGTCCTCCAGATCCGTCAGGTCCGAGAGCCGCTCCACGCCGATGACCAGCACGTACTCCGCGCTGCCCTCGGAGATCAGGCCCTTGGCGAGGGTCAGCCCGTAGCCGAAGCCCGCGCAGCCCGCCGAGATGTCGAACGCGGCCGGCCGGCCCGCGCCGACCCGGTCGGCGATCTCCGTGGCGATGGCCGGGGTCTGCTTGAAGTGCGAGACCGTCGAGACGATCACGGCGCCGATCTGCGTCGGGTCGATGCCGGCGTCGGCGATGGCCTTGCCGGACGCCTCCACCGACATCATTGCCACCGTCTCGTCCGGGCCCGCCCAGTGCCGGGTGGCGATGCCCGACCGCGAACGGATCCATTCGTCGGACGAATCGATGTGCTTGAGGATCTCGTCGTTTCCCACCACCCGCGTCGGGCGGTAGCCGCCGACGCCGAGGATGCGCGCGTACGGGGAACCCTGGCTGGGCTTGATCTTCGCAGTCATGCTCTCGGGGCTCCTTATTCGGCCGGGGTCGGCGCGTGCTCGGCGATCAGCTCGCGGGCGGCGTCGAGGTTGTCCGGGGTCTTGAGCGCGAGCGTCTTGACCCCGGGCAGGGCGCGCTTGGCGAGGCCCACCAGGGTGCCCGCCGGGCACAGCTCGATGATCGCGGTGACGCCCAGTTCCTTGAAGGTCTCCATGCACAGGTCCCAACGGACCGGATTCGAGACCTGGTTGACGAGCCGCTCCAGGATCTCCGCGCCGGTGGCGACGGACTGGCCGTCCTTGTTGGAGACATAGCGGGTGCCCGGGTCGCTCGCGTCCAGCGTGGGGACGAGCGCCTCCAGCGTCGCGACCGCCGGGGCCATGTGGTGCGTGTGGAACGCCCCGGCCACCTTCAGCGGCACGACCTTGCGGGTGCCCTCCGGCTTGTCCTCGGCCAGCGCCGCCAGCTGCTCGGCGGTGCCAGCGGCCACGATCTGGCCCGCGCCGTTCACATTGGCCGGGGTCAGCCCGAGCTTCTCCAGATGCGGCAGGACGGCCTCCGGCTCGCCGCCGAGGAGCGCGGCCATGCCGGTCTCGGTGACCGCCGCGGCCTCGGCCATCGCCAGCCCCCGCTTGCGGACCAGCGCCATCGCGGACTGCTCGGACAGCACGCCCGCGGCGGCCGCGGCGGTGATCTCACCGACGCTGTGACCGGCCACCGCGCCGGCCCGGCGGACCAGGTCGGCGGGGGACGCGAAGAGCTGCCGCGCGGTGAGCAGACCGGCGGCCACCAGCAGCGGCTGGGCCACCGCGGTGTCACGGATCTCCTCCGCGTCGGCCTTGGTGCCGTAGTGGACGAGGTCCAGGTCGACGACGGCCGACCACTCCGCGAGGCGTTCGGTGACGCCGGGAAGGTCGAGCCAGGGGGTCAGGAAGCCGGGCGACTGAGCGCCCTGGCCGGGAGCGACGAGTACGAGCACCCTCACACTCTCTCTTGCGGACGGCCTCGCCCACCCGTGGGGACAGGGACGAAGAACCGTCGGGGTAATTGTGGGTTTCCGATAAAAGCCTACGACCGTGTCCCCGCGTCGGCCAGGCGCCCCAGGATGAGGGCGATACGCAGCGTGAACGCGGACCGCACATCGGACGGTGACCATCCAGTGACGTCCGTCACACGTCGGAGGCGGTATCGCACGGTGTTGGGGTGCACGAAAAGCATCCGCGCAGCCCCCTCCAGACTGCTTGCCTGCTCCAGATAGACGCTCAGCGTCTCCAAAAGAGCCGACCCCGCTTCCTCCAGCGGTCTGTAGATCTCCTCCACCAGCTGCTCGCGCGCCGCCACGTCTCCGGCCATCGCGCGCTCCGGCAGGACATCGTCCGCCAGTACCGGACGCGGCGCGTCCGGCCACGCCGCACACGCCTTCAGACCCGCCGTGGCCGCCGCCGCGGACCGGTTCGCGGCCAGCAGGTCCGAGACCACCGGACCGGCCACCACCGGCCCCGCCGCGAACGGACCGATCAGCGACTTCGCGGTGTGCAGCGGATTGTCCGAGCCGCCCGCGATCACCACCAGCCGGCTGCCCAGCACCCCGGTCAGCACCTGGAGCTTCGCGTGCCGCGCCGCGCGCCGGATCGCCTCCACGGTCAGCTCGCTGTCCCCGTCCGGGGCCGTCCCCAGGACGACCGCCACATGCTCGGGCGAGGACCAGCCCAGCGCGGCGGCGCGCGACAGCGCCCCCTCGTCGGCCTCCCCGGACAGCACCGCGTTGACCACCAGCGACTCCAGCCGCGCGTCCCACGCGCCGCGCGCCTCCGCGGCCTGCGCGTAGACCTGCGCGGTCGCGAAGGCGATCTCCCGGGCGTAGACGAGCAGCGCCTCCCGGAGCACCGACTCGTCGCCGGGGGCCGCCACCTCCTCGATGGCCGCCTCCATGACCTCGATGGTCGTACGGACCATCTCCACGGTCTGGCGCAGCGTGATCGCACGGGTCAGCTCGCGGGGCGCGGTCCCGAAGACGTCCGTGCTGATCGCCTGCGGCGTCTCCGGGTGCCGGAACCACTCGGTGAAGGCCGCGATGCCGGCCTGGGCGACCAGCCCGATCCACGAGCGGTTCTCCGGGGGCATCGCCCGGTACCACGGCAGCTGCTCGTCCATCCGGGCGATGGCGTTGGCGGCGAGTTTCCCGGAGGACTTCTCCAGCCGGCGCAGGGTGGCACTGTGCGGATGCGGGGTATTAGCGGCGGGTTCAGGCACGGGACAAGCCTGCCCTATTCGCGCGCCGTTCGGAGCGGCCGGGCTACCGTAGCCGGATGACGCGGGTGCAGCGGGGCGACGAGCGGTACCGGGGCGGCGACCCGGCGGCCGGGATCGAGACACGGCACGCCTTCTCCTTCTCCGGCTTCTACGACCCGGACAACGTGCGCTTCGGCCTGCTCGAAGCCTGCAACGAGGAGCGGCTCGCGGGCGGCGCCGGATTCGCCGAACACCCGCACCGCGACGTGGAGATCGTCACCTGGGTCGTCGAGGGCGAACTGACCCACGAGGACTCCGCCGGGCACGTCTCGGTCGTACGCCCCGGCGACGTCCAGCGGCTCAGCGCGGGCGCCGGGGTCCGGCACACGGAACGCAACGCCGGGAGCGTCCCGCTGCGGTTCGTGCAGATGTGGCTCACCCCGACGGAGTTCGGCGGCGACCCCGCCTACGAGGTCGTACGCGGCATCGCCGACGGCACCCCGTACGCGCTGCGCCGCGCGGAAGCGGTCCTCCACGTCCGCCGCCTCACCTCCGGCGAACGCACGGCCATGCCCGCGGCGCCTTGGACGTACGTCCATGTGGTGCACGGGGCCGTGCGCCTGGGCGGCGACATCCTCCATGAGGGCGACGCGGCGCGGCTGGAGAACACCACGCCGGACGAGCCGGGCGAGGCCCAGTCCATCGGCCGGTCGGAACTGCTCCTGTGGGAGATGCACCGGGAACCGTCGTTCGGCTGACACCCGCACACTCCGCGAAGCTCAGCCCCATTCAGCCCGTCCGGCGTTTGAGGACCGGGGTCCGGGGCGGAGCCCCGAATCAGTGACCCTGGCCCAGCTCCGCGAGGATGGCGTCGGTCAGCGGAGGCCAGACCTCCACTGCCCACGGCCCGAACGCCCGGTCCGTCAGCACCGCGCAAGCGGCCTCGGCCGCGGGGTCCACCCACAGAAACGTTCCGGCCTGCCCGAAGTGGCCGAACGTACGCGGTGAGGAGGACGCCCCCGTCCAGTGCGGAGACTTGCTGTCGCGGATCTCGAACCCCAGCCCCCAGTCGTTGGGCCGCTGATGCCCGTACCCCGGCAGCACCCCGCTCACCCCGGGGAAGACCACCGACGTCGCCTCGTCCAGCGTCTGCCGCGACAGCAGCCTCGGGGCCTGGAGCTCCGCCGCGAAGCGCGCGAGGTCGTCGGCGGTCGAGACGCCGTCCTTGGCGGGCGATCCGGCCCCGGCCAGCGACGTGGCCGTCATGCCGAGCGGCTCCAGCACCGCCTGCCGCAGGTACTCGGGGAAGTCGATGTCCGTGACCTTGGCGATGTGGTCGCCGAGCGCCTCGAACCCGGCGTTGGAGTAGAGCCGCCGCGTGCCCGGCCCGGACATGGTGCGATGCTCGTCGAAGGCGAGCCCGGAGGTGTGCGCGAGCAGATGGCGGACGGTGGAGCCGGGCGGCCCGGCGGGCTCGTCGAGTTCGATGGCGCCCTCCTCCACGGCGAGCAGCGCGGCGTACGCGGCGAGCGGTTTGGTCACCGAGGCCAGTGGGAAGCCGCGTCCGGTGGGTCCGTACGCACCGGCACGCGTGCCGTCGGCCCGTACGACCACGGCAGCGGCGTTCTCGACCGGCCAGTTCTCGATCTTGCTCAGGCTCGCCATGCTCTCCATGGCGACGAGCCTAACCCGCCCAAAATCCGGTCAAGGATCCGCTTGCTTGGAGTGCACTCCAAGTCTCTAGCGTTGAAAAGCCGCAGCAAGGGAGAAGGGGGAGTGGCATGACAGTGACCGAAACCGGGACCAGCACCGGGACCGTAGCGGCCCGGATCGCGCGGCCGGACATGTGCCTGGTGGTGCAGGAGCGCACCCGGCCCACCGGCCGGGGCGAGTACACGATCAGCGAGGTCGCCACGTACACCGGGCTGTCCGCGCACACCCTGCGCTGGTACGAGCGGATCGGGCTGATGCCGAACGTCGACCGCTCCCACACCGGCCAGCGCCGCTACGACGACCGCGACCTGGACTGGCTGGACCTGGTGGGCAAGCTGCGGCTGACCGGCATGCCGGTCGCCGACATGGTCCGCTACGCGGAGCTCGTACGGGTGGGAAAGGAGACGGTCGCGGAGCGCGAGCGGCTGCTGACCGCCCACCGGGAGGATGTACGCAAGCGCATCGCGGAGCTCCAGAGCACCCTGGCCGTCCTCGACTACAAGATCGATGTCTACGCCGACGTCCGCCGGGCGTCCGAAAGGGCTTGATGCCTGTATGAGCACGGAGAAGATCGCACACGTCGCACTCGGCGCCGACGGCCCCCAGGTCGGGGTCCAGGGACTCGGCTGCATGGGGATGAGCCACGCGTACGGCCCGGCCGACGGGGACGAGTCGCGCGCCGCCCTGGAGCGCGCCCTCGAACTGGGCGTCACCCTCTACGACACCGCCGACCTGTACGGCGCCGGGGAGAACGAGAAGTTCATCTCGCCGTTCATCCGGGCGCACCGCGACGAGGTCGTCCTCGCCACGAAGTTCGCGCTCGCCGCCGACCCGGCGGACCCGAGCAAGCGGATCATCAACAACTCGCCGCAATACATCCGCGCGGCCATCGACGCGAGCCTGGGACGGCTCGGCGTCGAGCAGATCGACCTGTACTACATGCACCGCCGCGACGTGAACGTCCCGATCGAGGAGACGGTCGGTGCGATGGCGGAGCTGGTGAAGGCGGGCAAGGTCAAGCACCTCGGGCTCAGCGAGGTGACCGGCCCCGAACTGCGCGCCGCGCACGCCGTGCACCCCATCGCGGCGGTCCAGTCGGAGTGGTCGCTCTTCAGCCGCGACGTGGAGCGGACCGCGGTGCCCGCCGCCACGGAGCTGGGCGTCGCCTTCGTCCCGTACTCGCCGCTCGGCCGCGGCTTCCTGACCGGCTCCTTCGCCAACGCCGACCAGGATCTGCCGGAGGGCGACTGGCGGCGCACGCAGCCCC
>NZ_JBHVHQ010000129.1:0-14088 GCF_042800135.1 Streptomyces sp. NPDC057654
GGACCCGCGCCGAGTGGGCTCACGCCTCGTCGTCGACCCAGCTCATGAGCTTGCGGAGCTTCTTGCCGGTGGTCTCCAGCAGGTGGTCCTCGTCGGCCTTCTTGTACTCGTTGTACTTCGGCAGACCGGCGTTGTACTCCGCCATCCAGTTCTTGGCGAAGGTGCCGTCCTGGATCTCGCCGAGGATCTTCTTCATCTCGGCCTTGGTCTGGTCGTTCACGATCCGCGGGCCGCTGATGTAGTCGCCCCACTCGGCGGTCTCGGAGATCGACCAGCGCATCTTCTCCAGGCCGCCCTCGTACATGAGGTCCACGATCAGCTTCAGCTCGTGGAGGCACTCGAAGTACGCGATCTCGGGCTGGTAGCCCGCCTCGACCAGGGTCTCGAAGCCCGCCTTGACCAACGCGGACGCGCCGCCGCACAGCACGGCCTGCTCGCCGAAGAGGTCGGTCTCGGCCTCCTCGGTGAAGGTCGTCTTGATGACGCCGGCGCGGGTGCCGCCGATGCCCTTCGCGTAGGAGAGGGCGAGCGCCAGGCCGTCGCCGGCCGGGTCCTGCTCGACGGCCACGATGCACGGCACGCCGCGGCCCTCCTCGTACTGGCGGCGGACCAGGTGGCCCGGGCCCTTCGGGGCGACCATGGCGACGGTGACATCGGCCGGCGGCTTGATGAAGCCGTAGCGGATGTTGAGGCCGTGGCCGAAGAAGAGGGCGTCACCCTCCTTGAGGTTGTCCTTGACGGACTCCTCGTAGACCTTGGCCTGGATCGGGTCCGGCACCAGGATCATGATCACGTCGGCCTCGGCGGCCGCCGCGGCGACGGGGACCACGCGCAGCCCCTGCTCCTCGGCCTTCACCTTGGACTTGGAGCCCTCGTGCAGCCCGACGCGGACGTCGACGCCCGAGTCGCGCAGCGACAGCGCGTGGGCGTGGCCCTGGCTGCCGAATCCCAGGACCGCGACCTTGCGGTTCTGGATGATGGACAGGTCGGCGTCGTCGTCGTAGAACAGCTCGGCCACTTCGGGTATCTCCTTGGAACTAGCTGGTTGCCCACACAGTACGTCGGGCTGGGAGCGGTGGGGTCGGGGGTCTCGCGATGCGGTCGGCGCGCCGCGAAACGGGGCCAGGTCAGGCGCTGCGGTCCAGTGAGCGCAGGCTCCGGTCGGTGATCGAGCGGGCGCCGCGCCCTATGGCGATGGTGCCGGACTGCACCAACTCCTTGATGCCGAACGGCTCCAGCATCTTGAGCATGGCGGAGAGCTTGTCGGCGCCGCCGGTGGCCTCGATGGTGACGGCGTCCGGGGAGACGTCGACGGTCTTGGCGCGGAACAGCTGGACGATCTCGACGACCTGGGAGCGGGTCTCGTTGTCGGCGCGGACCTTCACCAGCACCAGCTCGCGCTGGATCGCGGCGTGGTCCTCCAGCTCGACGATCTTGAGGACGTTGACGAGCTTGTTGAGCTGCTTGGTGACCTGCTCCAGCGGCAGCGACTCGACATTGACCACGATGGTGATGCGGGAGATGTCGGGGTGCTCGGTGACGCCGACGGCGAGCGAGTCGATATTGAAGCCGCGGCGGGAGAACAGGGCGGCGATCCGGGCGAGGATGCCGGGGGTGTTCTCCACCAGGACGGAGAGTGTGTGCTTGGTCATGGGCTCGGTCTCTCTTCTTCTTCGGCCTGCTTCGGCGCGGTCCCGGCGGTTCAGTCGTCTTCGTTGTCGCCGAAGTCCGGGCGGATGCCCCGGGCGGCCATGACCTCGTCGTTGGAGGTCCCGGCGGCGACCATCGGCCAGACCATCGCGTCCTCGTGGACGATGAAGTCCACGACGACGGGGCGGTCGTTGATGGAGTTGGCCTTCTCGATGACCGCGTCGAGCTGGTCCGGGCTCTCGCAGCGCAGCCCCACGCACCCCATGGCCTCGGCGAGCTTCACGAAGTCCGGGACGCGGGTGCCCTGGGTCTCGGCGGAGCTGCTGCCCACGTTGCAGCTGAGGCCGGCGTTGGTCTTGCCGTTGTGCAGGACGGTGTTGGAGTAGCGCTGGTTGTAGAAGAGGGTCTGCCACTGACGGACCATCCCGAGCGCGCCGTTGTTGATGATCGCGACCTTGATCGGGATGTTGTTCAGCGCGCAGGTGACCAGCTCCTGGTTGGTCATCTGGAAGCAGCCGTCGCCGTCGATGGCCCAGACCGTGCGGTCCGGCCGGCCGGCCTTGGCGCCCATGGCGGCCGGCACCGCGTACCCCATGGTCCCGGCGCCGCCGGAGTTCAGCCAGGTCGCGGGGTGCTCGTAGTCGATGAAGTGGGAGGCCCACATCTGGTGCTGGCCGACGCCGGCCGCGTAGATGGTGCCCTCCGGGGCCAGCTCGCCGACGCGCTGGATGACCTGCTGCGGGGAGAGACTGCCGTCCTCGGGCAGGTCGTAGCCGAGCGGGTAGGTCTCGCGCCACCGGTTCAGGTCGCTCCACCAGGCCCCGTAGCGGTCCTGGGCGGCGGCCCCGAGGTGGTCCTCCTCGTGCTCGGCCTGGACGGCGACGACCAGGTCGGCGATGACCTCGCGGGCGTCCCCGACGATCGGGACGTCGGCGGCGCGGTTCTTGCCGATCTCGGCGGGGTCGATGTCCGCGTGCACGATCTTGGCGTGCGGGGCGAACGAGTCGAGCCTGCCGGTGACCCGGTCGTCGAAGCGCGCGCCGAGCGCCACGATCAGGTCGGCCTTCTGGAGGGCGGTGACGGCCGTGACGGCGCCGTGCATGCCGGGCATCCCGACGTGCTGCGGGTGGCTGTCGGGGAACGCGCCCAGCGCCATCAGGGTGGTGGTGACGGGCGCGCCGGTCAGCTCGGCCAGCACCTTCAGCTCGGCGGTGGCATGGGCCTTCAGGACGCCGCCGCCGACGTACAGCACCGGGCGCCTGGCCTCGCTGATCAGCCGGGCGGCCTCGCGGATCTGCTTGGCGTGCGGCTTGGTGACGGGGCGGTAGCCGGGCAGGTCCGTCTGCGGCGGCCAGACGAAGGTCGTACGGGCCTGGAGGGCGTCCTTGGCGATGTCGACGAGGACCGGGCCGGGGCGGCCGGTGGAGGCGACGTGGAACGCCTCCGCGATGGTCTTCGGGATCTCGGCGGCGTCGGTGACCAGCCAGTTGTGCTTGGTGATCGGCATGGTGATGCCGCAGATGTCCGCCTCCTGGAAGGCGTCCGTGCCGATCGAGGCGGAGGCGACCTGGCCGGTGATGGCGACGAGCGGCACCGAGTCCATGTGGGCGTCGGCGATCGGGGTGACGAGGTTGGTCGCGCCGGGGCCCGAGGTGGCCATGCAGACGCCGACCTTCCCGGTGGCCTGCGCGTATCCGGTGGCGGCATGGCCCGCGCCCTGCTCGTGGCGGACCAGGACGTGCCGGACCGTCGCGGAGTCCATCATCGGGTCGTACGCCGGGAGGATCGCGCCTCCGGGGATGCCGAACACGGTGTCGGCGCCGACCTCCTCAAGCGAGCGAATGAGGGACTGCGCGCCCGTGACGTGCTCGACGGCGGTGGGCTGCGCCCCGCCGGAACGGGCTCGCGGCTGCGGATGGTGGGCCCCGGTGGCCTGCTCGGTCATCGACATTCTCTTCTCGAAGATGAGGGATTTGGGGGGATCTGCGAGGTGTCAGTGCAACAAAAAACCCCTCGTGCCGTGAGGCAAGCGAGGGGAGCGCGCCGGGAGGAGTCCGCAGGGCCTTTCGTGGTGGCCCTGCTCAGCCGACGCGCTTTCCAAGTACGAGAATTCGGGTGCGCATGGGACTGACCTTCTCCCTGTCGCCCCGAAAGTGTCAAGTGGGTGGGACAGGGGTCTCATTATGTGAGCGCAACGACGGGTGCGCGAGCGACCCCGCGCCCCGCGAGGCGCCCGCCCTGACCGGCAGCGGAGCACCGATCAGCGCGTGGTTCCGCTCATCGGGAAGCTCGGTCCACAGCCCGCCCGGCACCGGGTAGTCGCCGCGCTCCAGGGCGCGCCGCAGCCGGTGCTCGTCGAGCGGCCCGGAGAAGGCCATGCCCAGGCCGTGCGTGCACCCCATGGCGCGCAGCGCGCAGACCTGCTCGGGCCGGTCCACGCCGTCCGCCACCGACTGGAGGCCGAGGTCGGCGGCGATCCGCAGCAGCCCGGAGGTGATCTTGTGCAGCCGGGCGGACTCGACGACGCCGTCGACCAGCCCGCGGTCCAGCTTGACCACGTCGATGGGCAGCCGCCGGAGCGCGCTGATGGCCGCGTACCCGCTGCCGAAGCCGTCGAGGGCGATCCGCATGCCGAGCCGGCGCAGCGCCACCAGGCGGTGCTCCAGCTCGTCCAGGGGCACCCGCGGGTCGCCCCCGGACAGCTCCAGGATCAGCGCGCCGGACGGCAGCCGGTGCCGGGTCAGCAGCGCCTCGACGCTCTTGGGCGGCAGCGCCTTGTCCATCAGCCGGCTCGCGGACAGCCGTACGAACACGGGCACGCTGTGTCCCGCGCGGTACCGCTGCGCGGCCTGCTCCACCGCCTCCTCCAGCATCCAGCGGCCCAGCTCCGCGATGCGCGCGCCGCCGCCACCGCCCCGGCCGTCGTCGGCGGCCCGCATGAACTCGGCCGGGGTGAACAGGATGCCCTGGGCCGACCGCCAGCGGGCCTGGGCGCCCACCGCGGTCACCCGCCCGCTGCCCAGCTCCACGACGGGCTGGTGCAGCAGGGCGAACTCGCCCTCGTGCAGCGCCGTGCGCAGCCGCGTGGCCAGCTCGGCGCGGCGCACCACGTCGGCCTGCATCTGCGGCGCGTACATCTCGACGCGGCCCTTTCCGGCCTGTTTCGCGCGGTACATCGCGAGGTCGGCGTTGCGCATCAGCTCGCCGGGGGTGGTCCCCGGCTCGGCGAAGGCGACGCCGATGCTGGCGGCGACGCGGACCTCCGTGCCGCCCTCGACCTTGTAGGGCTGGGAGAGTCTCAGCCGCAGCCGGTCGGCGATCTCGTGCATGCGGAACTCGCGCGCCGCGTGGTCGCGGGTGCCGTCGCCCAGGATGAGCGCGGCGAACTCGTCGCCTCCGAACCGGGCCGTGCTGTCCCCGGCCCGTACGGACTCCTGAAGGCGACGGGCCGCGCTGACCAGCAGCTCGTCGCCTGCCTGGTGCCCGACGGTGTCGTTCACCGCCTTGAAGCCGTCGAGGTCGATGAAGAGCACGGCGGTGCCCGCGTCCGTGGCGCGGCGGCCGCTCAGCGCCTGCTTGACCTTTCTCGTGAACAGCGCCCGGTTGGGCAGGTCGGTCAGCGGGTCGTGCTCGGCGTTGTGCTGTAACTGGGCCTGGAGACGCACCCGTTCGGTGACGTCCCGGCTGTTGAAGATGAGGCCGCCGTGGTGGCGGTTGACCGTCGACTCGACGTTGAGCCAGTCGCCGGTGCCCGACCGGAAGCGGCACTCGATACGGGTGTTGGGCTCCTCGGCCGGCGGCGCGGCGAGGAACCGGCGCACTTCATGCACCACCCGGCCGAGGTCCTCGGGGTGTATCAGCGACGCCAGCTCGGAGCCCATGAGTTCGTCCGCGTCGCGGCCGTAGACGCCCGCCGCGGCCGGGCTCACGTAGCGCAGGATCCCGGTGGGCGCGGCGATCATGATGACGTCGCTGGAGCCCTGCACCAGCGAGCGGAAGTGGTTCTCCTTGTGGGCCAGCTCCTGGGTGAGGGAGATGTTGTCCAGCAGCATGATGCCCTGCCGGACCACCAGGGCCAGCACGACCGTACAGCCGGTGAAGAGCACGACGCGGTCGATGCGGCGGCCGTCGAGGACGTTGTACAGGATGCCCAGGGTGCAGACGGCGGCGGCGAGATAGGGCGTGAGGGCCGCCAGGGAGCCCGCGATGGGCCGTCCGGAGTGGTGGGTCACCCGGCCCGGCGACGGGGGCTGCGCGGCCTCGTCGCGGGCCACCCACGGCGCGTACGCCATCAGCATGGAGCCGGCGAACCAGCCGGCGTCGAGGATCTGCCCGGAGCGGTAGTGCTCCCGCAGCAGCGGCGAGGTGAACAGCGCGTCGCACAGCACGGTGAGGGCGAGCGCGGCGATGGCGGTGTTGATGGCCGACCGGTTGGCGGACGAGCGGCGGAAGTGCAGCGCCAGCACCATCGAGACCAGCACGATGTCCAGCAGCGGGTAGGCGAGCGAGAGCGCCGCCTGGGCCACGCTCTCGCCCTGGAAGTGCGCGGTGTGGGCGAGCGCGAGGCTCCAGGACAGTGTGAGCAGCGAGCCGCCGATGAGCCAGGCGTCCAGGGCCAGGCAGACCCAGCCCGCGCGGGTGACCGGCCGCTTGGCGAGCACCAGCAGCCCGACGATGGCGGGCGGCGCGAAGAGCAGGAAGCAGAAGTCGGCGAGGGACGGGCTCGGCACGGGCTCCTTGAGCACGACCTCGTACCACCCCCAGACGGCGTTGCCGAAGCCGGCCATGCCGGAGGAGGCCGCGAACAGGAGCCAGGCGGGTCGAAAGCGGCTGCTGCGCCTGCGCCAGTACCAGAAGCAGGAGGCGGAGGCGAGCACGGCGGCGCCGCTGAGCCCGAAGTCGCCCATGGCCAGGGCGGCTTCGGGCGACCCCCAGCCGAATGCCGCGCCCGTGGCGTAACCGCCGCAGACGAGGGCGAGGAGGAGCTGCGGCAGCAGCCCCGGCCCGCCGCGCGCCGGCTGCCGGGGCAGTGCCACGCCCGAGGCGGCGCTCACCGCGCGGCCGTCCCGCGTCGCGCGATCCGATCCGCCGCGCGGCAGTGTCGTGATGGGTGAACGCTGTGCGTCGGGTGGTTCGTCCATAGGCCGTGCATCGCCCGTCGCCCCCCTTGAGTTCCGGTCCTTCGCTGCCGCCGTACGGTGCTCGGCGCAGCCCCCGCTCGGGACGATACACCAGACTCGTCACTCAGGGACATAGCTTATCTACACAGCGTGACTACCAGCGGGGTTACGGATACCGGGTGCATGCGGACGGTACCTGTGCGTGGCCTCACGTGGCGGTCGCCACGACGTTTCGCACCGGATCTCCTTGCGCGAACCGCCGCAGCTGATCGCGGAGGATCTTCTTCGCGCGCGGCTCGAAGGCCGACGACGGACCGCCCACGTGCGGCGTGACGAGCACGCCGGGCGAGCTCCACAGCGGGTGCCCGGCGGGCAGCGGTTCGGGGTCGGTGACGTCCAGCGCGGCCCGCAGCCGGCCGCTGCCGGTCTCGGCCAGCAGCGCCCCGGTGTCGACGATCTTGCCGCGCGCGATGTTGACGAGGAGCGCGCCGTCCTTCATGCGCCCCAGGAAGCCGGGGCCGGCGAGGTGGCGGGTCTCCTCCGTCAGCGGCGTCGCGAGGACCACGACGTCGGCGTCGGGAAGGAGTTCGGGCAGGTCGGCGAGGGCGTGCACCGGCCCGCGCGCGGTGGTGCGGGCGGAGCGCGCGACGCGTGTCACGCGCTCGCACTCGAACGGCGCGAGCCGGTCCTCGATGGCGCTGCCGATCGAGCCGTAGCCGACGATGAGCACGGTCTTGTCGGCGAGCGCCGGCCGGAACTGCTGCCGCCACTCCCCCGCGTCCTGGGCGCGCACAAAGTCCGGAACGCCGCGGAGGGAGGCGAGGATCAGGGTCAGCGCGAGCTCCGCGGTGCTCGTGTCGTGCAGGCCGCGGGCGTTGCACAGCCGCGCGCCCGCCGGGAGGCCGGGGACCGCGGGCAGCATGTGCTCGACGCCCGCGGTCAGCGTCTGCACCACCCGTACCCCCGTCATCTCCGGCAGCGGCCGCAGGCACACGTCGGGCGCCTTGAGGTACGGGACGGCGTAGAACGCGCAGCGCGCCGGGTCGGTGGGGTACTCCGCCTCGCCGTCCCACTGCGCGTAGTCCAGCCCCTCGGGGAGTCCGTCGATCTCCGCGGCCGGCAGCGGGAGCCAGGCGAGCGGGCGGGCAAAGCCGTTGTCATCTGCACTCATGACATGAGGCTATGCGAAACGGCCCGGTCGGCAGAGGTTAGTTTGGGTGGCCGGGAACGGGAGGGGTAAGGCCAGGTGGAGCGCAGGAGAATCGGCGCGTCGGCGCTCGAAGTGGGCGCGATCGGCCTCGGCTGCATGCCCATGCACTGGGCGTACACCGCCTCGCAGCAGAGCGGCGAGAGCGCGCTGCGCGCCGTGCACGCGGCGCTGGACGCGGGCGTGAACCTGCTGGACACCGCCGACATGTACGGCCCGTTCACCAATGAGCTGCTGCTGGGGCGGGTGCTGCGGCAGCGGCGCTCGGACGTGTTCCTCTCCACCAAGTGCGGGCTGCTGGTCGGCGAGCAGCACATCGTGTCCAACGGCCGCCCCGGCTATGTCAAGCGCGCCTGCGACGCGTCGCTGCGGCGGCTCCAGACGGACGCGATCGACCTGTACCAGCTGCACCGGCCGGACCCCGAGGTGCCGATCGAGGAGACCTGGGGGGCGATGGCGGAGCTGGTCGCGGCCGGCAAGGTCCGTTCGCTGGGGCTGTGCGCCGTGGGTGCGCGGGCGCACCGGCGGTCGGGCGGCGGTCTGTACGACACCACGATCCGTCAGTTGGCGCGGCTCCAGCAGATCTTTCCGGTCAGCTGTGTGCAGGCGGAGCTGTCGGTGTGGTCGCCGGAGGCGCTGGACGCGCTGGTGCCGTGGTGCGGGGCGCGCGGCGTCGGCGTGCTGGCGGCGATGCCGCTGGGCAACGGCTTCCTCAGCGGGACGCTCACGCCGGGGCAGGGGTTCGAACCGGACGACGTACGGGCCCGGCATCCGCGCTTCACGGCCGAGATGATGGCCGCGAACCAGCCGATCGTGGCGGGGCTGCGGCGGATCGCGGAGCGGCACGGGGCGACGGCGGCGCAGGTGGCGCTGGCGTGGGTGCTGGCGCAGGGCCCGCATGTGGTGCCGGTGCCGGGGACGAAGAAGGAGCGGTGGGCGGTGCAGAACGCGGGCGCCGCCGGACTGCGGCTGACGCATGAGGATTTCGCGGAGATCTCGGCGCTGCCGCCGGTGCGCGACTCCTGGGTCTGAGCCGCGTTCGAGTGGGCCGTCGGGCAGGAGGTGTTCGGGGGCGCACGCCGGAGCGTGTCGCGGAGGCGCGGCTGGCCCGTACGGACCCGTAGGGAGAGGTCGGAGCGGGATGCGGGACGGGCCCGGGTGTGTCCCGGTGTATAAGGAACAGGACCGCGCCCCGGCGCACCGTCCCCGGCGAGAGGAACCCACCGTGCGACGTCCCACCGTCACCGCCGCGCTGGCCACCGCCTCCCTGCTGCTCGCGGCGGGCTGCTCGTCGGGGGGCGACGGTTTCCCCGGCGAGCGGAAGGCCACCGGCGCCGACGGCGGCAAGTCCCCGTCGGCGAACGGCTCTTCGGCCCCGGCCGCGGCCCCCGCGCCCGCCAAGGGATCGGTGCGGGTGGAGCGTACGGTCGCGACGAAGCTGAAGTCCCCGTGGGGGCTCGTGCCGCTGCCCGGCGGCGACCTGCTGGTCTCCTCCCGCGACACCGGGAAGATCGTCCGGGTGGGGGCCGAGGACGGGAAGCAGACGGAGCTGGGCACCGTGCCGGGCGTCGCGGCGGCGGGCGAGGGCGGCCTTCTCGGCCTCGCGCTCTCCCCGGACTACGCCTCGGACCACATGGTGTACGCCTACTTCACCACCGACTCCGACAACCGCATCGCGCGGATGCCCTATGACGAGAAGAAGCCGGCCGGCAGCCGGCTCGGGGCCCCGAACACGGTGTTCCGGGGCATCCCGAAGGGCTCCAACCACAACGGCGGGCGGATCGCCTTCGGCCCGGACCGGATGCTCTACGCGGGCACGGGCGAGAGCGGGCAGCGCGAACTGGCGCAGGACGAGAAGTCCTACGGCGGGAAGATCCTGCGGATGACGCCCGACGGCCGCCCCGCGGAGGGCAACCCCCGCCCCGACTCGGTGATCTACTCCCTGGGCCACCGCAATGTGCAGGGCCTCGCCTGGGACGCGGACAAACGGCTGTGGGCCAGCGAGTTCGGCCAGGACACCTGGGACGAGCTCAACCTCGTCGAGCCGGGCAAGAACTACGGCTGGCCGGTGGTGGAGGGCAAGAGCGACAAGAGCGGCTACGTACCGCCGGTGGAGCAGTGGAAGACCTCCCAGGCGTCCCCCAGCGGCCTCGCCTACGCCAAGGGCTCCCTGTGGATGGCCGGCCTGCGCGGCGAACGCCTGTGGCGCATCCCGCTCAATGGCGCGCGTCCGGTAGCCGACCCCCAGTCGTTCCTGGAGAAGAAGTACGGGCGGCTGCGCACGGTCGTACCCACGGACGACGGCGGCCTGTGGCTCATGACGAGCAACACCGACGGCCGCGGCGACCCGGCGAAGGAGGACGACCGCCTCCTCCGCCTGAAGATCAGCTGACCCCGGCGACCACCCATGTGACCTGGGCAGATGTGTGCCGCCTGGCGCGCCCGGCCCAATTGACGGCACCCCGTCTACAATGTATGGGGGGCCGTCAATCCCACGGGGGTTCAGATGTTCAACGTCTTCGAGGCCATCTTCGCTCCGGGCCGCAAGCACACCGATGAGGAGCGCAACCGCCTTGAGCTGACCCGCGAGGACGTCGGCGACGGCTCATCGGGCCACGGCCCGATAGACCTCGACTCGGGCCACGTCGTCATCAAGCCGCAGCAGGACTGACCGGGTACGGATACGGGCACGGGCCCGGCCGGAAGCGCCGCCCGCGCCTCAGGCGTTCTCCGGAGCGCCGAACAGCCGCAGCCGGTGCGCCAGCGCGCCCGCCTCGCCGCGCCCGGACACCTCCAGCTTCGCCAGGATGTTGGAGACGTGGACGCTCGCCGTCTTCGGCGATATGAACAGCTCCGCGGCTATCTGCCGGTTGCTGCGCCCCGCCGCGACGAGCCGCAGCACATCGCGCTCGCGCGGGGTCAGGCCGAGCGACTCGGCCGGATCGGCGGGGCGGTCCGGGGCGGCGGGCTTCACCGCGGACTGCGCGGCGGGCGGCCCGTCGAGCGGGAGCCGGGCGCGGGCGGACAGCTGCTCCAGGTCCTCGCGCAGCGGCCGGGCGCCCAGCCCGACGGCGGCGCCATGGGCCCGCGCCAGCAGCCCGGCCGCCTGATCGCGGGCCGTGCCGCCGCCCTCGGCGAGCAGCGCCTCGGCCCACCGCTGACGAGCCCGCGCCAGTTCGTACGGTCGCTCCAGCGGCTCCAATGCGGTGGCCGCCGCCATCCAGCGCCCGGAGTCGCCGCCGCCTTCCGCGCGCCCGATCTCGGCCTCCAGCAGCAGCGCGTAGGCCCGCCAGAGCGGTACGGACTGGGCGAGCCCCTTCGCCGCCCGCTTGATCCTCCGCAGCACCTCCGCCCGGCCCGCCTCGGCCCGCGGCAGCCCGCGCGCGTCGGCCTCGGCAGTGGCGGCGGCGAGCAGCAGCGGCCAGGCGTACTGCCCGGCGGTGGGCGGGAGCCCGGCCGTCAGCACCTCGTCGAGCGCCGCCCGGGCGTCGTCGATGCGGCCGCGCACTGCGGCGAGTTGGAGGGCGAAGCGGGCGACGACGAGGGTGTACTGCGGCTGCGGGTCGTGGCTGCCGTAGCGCTCGCGGGCGACGGCGAGTTCGCGCTCGGCCGCCGTCCAGTCGCCGCGGGCCAGCGCGATCTTGGCGAGGCGGCTGGCGGCGCTCCCGAGCGGCTTGGCGCCCTGCGCGAGACGGCGGGCCTCCAGCGCGGCCCGCTCCGCCTCGTCCCAACGCCCCAAGGCGTACAGCGAGTCGGCCTGATTGGCGTACGCCCAGGCCCGGGCGTCGGGCAGCCCGAAGCCGGTCAGCACCTCGATGCCCTCGGCCGTCGCCTCGACGGCCTCCGCCGACCGGCCCGCGCCCTCCAGGGCGGAGGCCAGGTTGATGCAGCAGCGCCCCAGCATGCCGACGTGGCTCAGCACGCCGGCGCGGCCGAGCTCGACGACCCGGTCGCGGACCGCGCGCATCTCGGCGAGGCCGCCTTCCACGTCCCCGGCCTCGGCCGTGAGACCGCCCAGGGTGAGGCGCGCGTTCAGCTCGATGCCCTCCGCGCCGACGAGCCGGGCGAGCTCGACGGCGCGCTCCGCCATGGAGAAGGTCTCCGGGCCGGGGGTGTGGGTCGCGTCCAGGGCCGCGGTCAGTGCGAGCACCTCGGCGTGTACGGGGGACGGCGGCAGTCCGCGCACCAGCTGCCGCGCCCGGTCCAGCTCGGCCCGGCCGTCGCCGCGGGCCAGCCCCTCCGTCAGCTTGGCCCTCTGGTTCCAGAACCAGGCGGCCCGCAGCGGGGCGCGGTCCTCGTCCAGCTCGCGCAGCGCCCGTTTCAGGACGGCCAGCGCGCGCTCCTGCTCCCCCGACAGATTCGCGGCGACGGCGGTCTCGGCCAGCAGGTCGAGGTGGCGCAGCGCCTCGCCGTCGCCGTCGCGGGCGGGGTAGCCGTCGGCGTGATCGATGGGGCTCTGCGCCGCGCGGACCTCCGCCGGGGCGATCTCCCACAGCTCCAATGCCCGTTCCAGAAGCCGCAGTTGCTCGGCGTAGGCGTATCTGCGCCGGGAGTGCGCGGCCGCTTCGAGCACGGCGGGCAGCGCCTTCGGCGTGTCGTGCGCGTGGTACCAGTAGCTGGCGAGGCGGGCGGGGCGCTCCTCCGCCCGTACGGCCGCGGGGTCGGCTTCCAGGGCGCGCGCGTAGCGCCGGTTGAGGCGGGAGCGCTCGCCGGGCAGCAGGTCGTCGCCGACGGCCTCGCGGACCAGGGAGTGCCGGAAGCGGTAGCCGTCGCCGTCGGGCGTGGGCAGCAGGATGCCGGCGCCGACGGCCGTCCGCAGCGCTTCGATGAGGGCGTCCTCGCCGAGCCCGGCGACCGCGCGCAGCAGCTCGTACTCGACGGCGGAGCCGCCCTCGGCGGCGGCGCGCACCACGCCCTGGGCGTCCTCCGGCAGCGCTTCCACACGGACGAGCAGCAGGTCCCGGAGGGATTCGCTGAGCGGTTCGCCCAGTGCGGCGCGACCGCCGTCGGCGAGGGAGCGGGCCAGCTCCTCCACGAAGAAAGCGTTGCCGTCGGAGCGCTCGAAGACGCGGTCGAGCAGCGGACGGCCGGGCCGGGAGCCGGTGATCCCGGCGAGCTGGTCGCCCACCTCGGCGCGGGTGAAGCGCGGCAGCTCGATGCGGCGCACGGTGCGCATCCGGTCCAGCTCGGCGAGGAAGGGCCGCAGCGGGTGGCGGCGGTGGATGTCGTCGGAGCGGTAGGTGGCGACGACGACCAGGCGGGCGCGGTCCAGGGAGCGGAAGAGATAGCCGAGGAGCTCGCGGGTGGAGCGGTCGGCCCAGTGCAGGTCTTCGAGGACGACGACGAGGGTCCGGTCGGCGGCGAGCCGCTCCAGCAGCCGGGCGGTGAGCTCGAAGAGCCGGGCCCGGCCGTCCTCGCCGCGCGCTTCGCGGGCCGTCTCGCCCAGCTCGGGCAGCAGCCGGGCCAGCTCGCCCTCCTGCCCGGCGGCGGCCTCGGCGAGGGCGTCCCCGAGCTGTCGGCGCAGGGCGCGCAGGGCAGTGGAGACGGGGGCGAACGGCAGTCCGTCGGCGCCGATCTCGACGCAGCCGCCGACCGCGGTGACGGCGTCGGCCGCACGGGCGGCGGTCAGGAACTCCTCGATGAGGCGGGTCTTGCCGACACCCGCCTCGCCGCCGACGAGCAGCGCCTGCGGCTCGCCCGCGGCGGCGCGGCCGAGCGCGTCGGCGAGCCCCGCGAGTTCCGCGGCGCGGCCGACGAACACCGGGCTGACAGAGGTGATCCGCACATCGCCGAGCATCGCACAGCCCACTGACATCGCGGCCGGCCGAGCGTCCGGCCGCTCACGCGGCGGCCCGGCGCGCGCCGGAACCGTCCCGTCGGACCGTACGGCGCGATCGCCCCTGCCCCTGCTCCTCGTCGCGCCCGTCCTCCGCGTCGCGGCGGCGGGCTTCCTTGAGGAGGCGCTGCCGGGCGGCCTCACGGCGGAGTTCGGCGGCGCGCCCCTGGTGCGTTTCGTAGTGGAACATCGTGGTCTCCCTGGTGGGACGGTTTCTCGCGGTACGAGAAGCGTCGTCCCCCAGGGAGACCCGGCGCATCGGGAGAGTGCCGCAT
>NZ_JBHVHQ010000130.1:0-14085 GCF_042800135.1 Streptomyces sp. NPDC057654
GGATGGACGCATCCGTGACCGACCGCCCAGGCTTCCCGCCCGCCGCCGACCCGGACGCCCCCGACCCGGACGCCGCGGCCCCGGCGCGGCGCAGGCGCCGTTGGCTGCGCTGGGCGGCGCTCGGCGCGGCGGTCCTGGTGCTGGCGGCCGGCGGCACCGCCTGGTGGCTGTACGAGCAGCTCGACGGGAACATCAGGACCGACACGGACACCGCGCGCGAGCTGGCCCGCTACGAGTCGGAGCGCCCGGTGGCGGCGGTCGCGGGCGCGCGGAACATCCTGGTGATCGGCTCGGACACGCGCGGCGGCGGCAACGGCGAGTACGGCGAGGACAGCGGAACCCAGCGCTCCGACACGGCGATCCTGCTACACCTGGCCGCCGACCGGCGCAGCGCCACGGCCGTCTCGCTGCCGCGCGACCTGATGACGGAGATCCCGCGCTGCCGCAAGCCGGACGGCGCGCACTCCGAGGCGCAGTTCGCACCCTTCAACCGGGCGTTCGAGGTCGCGGGCACGGCCTGCACGATCCGTACGGTCGAGCGGCTCACCGGCATCCGCGTGGACCACCACGTGATCGTGGACTTCACCGGCTTCAAGAAGCTGGTCGACGCGGTCGACGGCGTCGAGGTCTGCCTGCGCTCCCCCATCGACGACCACAAGGCCCATCTGCGGCTGCCCGCGGGCCCGCAGACGCTGCGCGGCGAGAAGGCGCTCGGCTTCGTGCGGGCCCGCTACAGCATGGGCAACGGCAGCGACACCGACCGGATGGGTCGTCAACAGGAATTCCTGGGTTCGCTCGTGAAGAAGATGCAGAGCGACGGGGTGCTGCTCAACCCGGTGCGGCTCTACCCGGTGCTGGACGCGGCGACCTCGTCGCTGACCACCGACGCGGGCCTCGACACCCTTCGCAAGCTGTACGACCTGGTCCGCGAAGTTCGCGGGATTCCGGCCGGAGGCGTCCAGTTCATGACGGTGCCGCGCCGCCCGTATGCGTACAACTCCGACCGGGACGAGCTCGTCGAGCCGGACGCGCGAAGGCTTTTCGACGCTCTGCGCAACGACAGGACCGTTTCAGTCGTCAAACAGATCAGGACAGATGACGGCGGGCCCGTGGGCGGCGAGGAAAGCCCCGGTCCGTCGGCGGGTCCGAGTGTTCCGAGTACGCCGCCGTCGCACGCCCCGCAGCCGAGCGCCGAGCCGACGTACGAAGGAACCACCGCAGAACAGGACGTATGCAAGTAGAAGGTGCAAAAGGCACACTCGATGGCTTGAATGGATTGGGCAGATTGCCCAGTTGTAGGGAAGTGGAATTTGTCACCGGCGTCGCTTGACGCTGAACTGGGCGGATAGTGTGAGCGATCCGGTGCGCACGGCCGGGTCGACCGCGCACTGCTTTCAGACGACTTGACCGGAGCGCCTCGCGGGGGAAGGCGCCGCGTGGCACCGACGGAGGACGCAGGCGACCGTGGACGCGCAAGGCCGTGGGCAGGCGGGCGATATGGACCCCGCCGACCAGTGGGTGCTGAACCCCAATACCGGCAGCTATGAGCTGCGGATCGACCCTGCCGCTGACGCGGCCCCCGGGCAGTCCTCCCCGGCCGGCGCGAACAGATCTCCCGCCCCCGCCACCGCCGAGGCGGCCAGACGCGCTGTCCCTTCGCCCTCCCCTCCCGCCGACGGCTCCCCTGCCGACGGCTCCCCTGCCGACCGCACCGCGGCTCCGCCGGGCCGCCGGTCCGTGCCCGACCAGCGGGGCAGGCGGGCCGCCGGCAAAGGCTCCAGCCGCCGCAAGGCGAAGCCGAAGGCGTCGGGCAAGAAGAAGGCGCTGACCTGGACCGGCGGCGTGCTGGCCTTCCTGCTGGTGGGCGGCTCGGTGACCGGCTATCTGGTCTACCAGCACTTCAACAACAACATCGACAAGGTCGACGTCGGCGTGAACAACGCCGCCGTCGTCGACGGCCCGGTCAATATCCTGGTCATCGGCACGGACAAGCGCGACGGCAAGGGCAACAAGGGGTACGGCGACGACGGCAGCGTCGGCCACGCCGACACGACGCTCCTCTTCCACGTCTCCGAGGACCGTTCCAACGCCACCGCGCTCTCCATCCCGCGCGACATGATCACCGACATCCCCGAGTGCGAGACCTCCCAGGACGGCGTCAAGAAGACGATCCCCGGCTCGCACAAGGTGCGCTTCAACGAGAGCCTCGGGCAGGAGGGCCGCGACCCCGGCTGCACCTGGCGCACCGTCGAGAAGATCACCGGCCTGAAGGTCAATCACTTCATGATGGCCGACTTCAACGCGGTCAAAAAGCTGTCCTCCGCCGTCGACGGCGTCGAGGTCTGCCTCGGCAAGGACATCGACGACCCCGACTCGCACCTCAAGCTCAGCAAGGGCCGGCACAGCGTCCAGGGCGAGGAGGCGCTGGCCTTCGTCCGTACCCGGCACTCCGTCGGCTTCGGCGGCGACCTCAGCCGGATCGAGCTCCAGCAGCAGTTCCTCAGCTCGATGATCCGCAAGATGAAGTCCGGAGGCACGCTCACCAACCCCTCGAAGCTGTACGACCTCGCGGACGCGGCCACCAAGTCGCTGACCGTCGACACCGGCATCGGCAGCGTCACCAAGCTGACCTCCGTGGCCAAGGACCTCAGCAAGGTCGACCTGAAGCACATCACCTTCGCCACCGTCCCGGTCCTCGACAACCCCGAGGACGGCCCCGTCCACAAGACGGTCATCCTCGACAAGGCGAAGGCCGAGCCACTCTTCTCCATGGTCAAGCAGGACGTGTCGCTCACCGAGGTGAAGCAGAAGGAGAAGCAGCAGGAGAAGGCGGCGAAGGACAAACAGGCCGCGCTCCTCAAGGGCCCCAAGGCCGCCGCCGCCGACGTGCGGGCCCGCGTCTTCAACGGCAGCAAGAAGATCGGCGCTGCCCAGGCCACGCTCTCCTGGCTACAGAACAACCAGGGCATGCTCCGCACCAGCAACGGCGGCAACGCGCCGGGCGGCAAGAAGCAGGACACGACCACCCTGGAATTCGCCCCCAACCAGGCCGACCAGGCGCGCCGGCTCGCGGACGCCATGGGCCTGCCCGCGTCCGCGCTCAAGCAGGGCACGCAGGACGCGGCCCCGATGGCCGAGATGAAGCTGATCCTCGGCGCGGACTACAAGGGAGCGGGCGTTCCCATCGGCGCCCCGTCGAAGGCCCCTTCGGGCATCCAGAAGGTCGAAGCCGACGACAAGAACGTCTGCGCCAAGTGAGCCATCTGAACCACGTGAACCACATGAGCCACCACGCTCCGGTGCACGGCACCACCACCCACCACCCGCCTGCCCAGTGGGCCGGACGCACCACCTGGAACACCTAGAACGGGGAGGCACGATGCGGCAGAGCAGTGTGCGAGGGGAGCGCGGGCGCCGTCGCGCCCCGGAGGCCCGCGAACTGGGCTGGGACGACAGCATGTACGAGGAAGGGGCCGACCCCAACGTGACCGCTCCCCAAGGCAGAGGCGAGCACTCCGGCAAAGGCCGGGGCGAGCGCCATCGCCACGGCGGCCCCCGCAAGAAGCGCGGCCGCGGCGCGCGAATACTGCGCTGGACCGCGTTCTCCGCCGCGGTCCTCATCCTCGGCACGGCCGGCGCCGGGTACTTCTACTACGAGCACCTCAGCGGCAACATCAAGAAGGGCGACCTCAACCTCGGCAAGAACCGGCTGGACCGCAGCGCCGCCAACGCCAAGGGCCAACGCCCCCTCAACATCCTGCTGCTGGGCTCCGACAGCCGCAACAGCGCCGCGAACGTCGCGCTCGGCGGCTCCCACCGCGACGTGGGCCGCAAGCCCCTCGCCGACGTGCAGATGCTGCTCCACGTCTCGGCCGACCGCAGCAATATGTCGGTCATCAGCATCCCCCGCGACACCCGCGTGACGATCCCCGAGTGCAAGGACCCCGAGGACGGCAAGGTCTACCAGAAGACCGACCGGGAGATCATCAACGCCAGCCTCACGAACGGCGGTCCGGGCTGCACCGTCGCCACCTGGGAAGAGCTGACCGGCATCCCCGTCGACCACTTCATGATGATCGACTTCGCCGGCGTGGTGAGCATGGCCGACGCCGTGGGCGGCGTCCCCGTCTGCGTCAAGGGCAATGTCTACGACAAGCTGTCGGGGCTGCGGCTGGAGAAGGGCGACCACAAGATCAAGGGCAAGCAGGCCCTCCAATGGCTGCGCACCCGCCACGGGTTCGAGGACGGCAGCGACATCGGCCGCACCCACGCCCAGCACATGTACATGAACGCGATGGTCCGCCAGCTCAAGTCGGGCACCAAGCTCACCGACCCCGGCCAGCTCACCGACCTCGCCGAGGCCGCCACCAAGGCGCTCACCGTCGACAAGGGCCTCGGCTCGCCCAAGAAGCTCTACGACCTAGTCGACGAGCTCAAGCAGGTGTCCACCAAGCGGATCACGATGACCACCATGCCGTGGGTGCAGGACCCGCAGAACCCCAAGGCGCACGTCATACCCAAGGCCGGCGACGCGGACAAGCTCTTCTCGCTCGTGCGCGACGACACCGCGCTCGACGGCAAGGACAAGAAAGACAAGAAGGACAAGGGGAGCGAGGGGAGCAAGGGGGAGGACAAGAAGAGCCCCCCGTCCGACCCGGCCGCACCCAAGGGCGAGATCGGCGTGACCGTGCAGAACGGCACCGGCACCGCCGCCCAGGCCCCGGCGCCCGGCCGCGCCGGGACGATGGCCGCGCAGCTCGTCAAGGAAGGTTTCACCAAGGCCGCCGCGGACACCACGCCGCGGTCGCAGGCGACCACCATCATCAGCTACCCGAAGGCCGACAAACGCGGCGACGCCCAGGCCGTCGCCAAGGCGCTCGGCCTGCCGGACAGCGCGCTGCGGATGTCGACGTCCGTCCAGCAGATCACCCTCGTGGTCGGCGCGGACTGGCGTACGGGCACGTCGTACCCGAAGGACGCGGGCTCGCAGGACAAGGGCGACGACAAGGTGCCGGACAGCTCCGCGGCGCTCAACGGCGACGACTCGTCGGCGTGCATGGACGTGAACCCGCTGAATCGTTTCTGATCTGTAGGGCTGTACGGCTGTACGGCCCTACAGAAGAGGGCCGCCCCGGATAGTTTCGCCGGGCCGGCCCTCTTGGTCGTACGGACGGGCGTACGTCCGTGCCGCTGTCCGTACGTACCGCTTGTACGCCCGTACCGCTTGTCCGTCCGTACCGCTACGCCTGCTGCCGCTCCTCGCGCTGCTGCGGCGGCTGCACGGCCGGGCGGCGGCTGGCGATGACCTTCCTGGCGAGCGAGCGCGGGCTGGTGAGGAAGCCGTAGCCCCAGGTCATGTGCATCGTCGCGAGCGCGAGCGGGATCTGCGCGCGCGCCTTCAGCGACATCCCCTTGCCCGCGGGCAGCGACCCGGCGGTGATGGCGGCCAGGTACCCGGCCGGGACCACGAAGCCCCAGGGGGTGACGGCCGCGCCCACGACGACGCCGGCGGCGATGGCGGCGACGGCGGTCGGCGGCGCGAGGTAGCGGAGGTTGATGGAGCCGGAGTGGTAGCGGGCGACGACGTGCCGCCAACGCCCGTAGTTCCGGTACTGCTTGGCGAGGGCGCGGACGCTCGGCCGCGGCCGGTACTGCACCCGCAGCTCCGGCGAGAACCAGACCAGGCCGCCCGCCTCGCGGATGCGGAAGTTCAGCTCCCAGTCCTGGGCGCGGATGAACTCCTCGTTGTAGCCGCCCTGTTGCTCCAGCGCCTCGCGCCGGAAGACACCCAGATACACGGTTTCGGCGGGGCCCGCCGCGCCGCCCGTGTGGAAGGCCGCGTTGCCCACCCCGATCTTCGAGGTCATGGCGGCGGCGACGGCCCACTCCCAGTCGTTCTCGCCCTCGGCGTGCATGATGCCGCCGACGTTCTGCGCGCCGGTCTCCTCCAGCAGCCGCACGGCGGTCGCGATGTAGTTCGCCGAGAGCATGCCGTGGCCGTCCACCCGCACCACGATCGGGTGCCGGGACGCCTTGATCGCGGCGTTCAGCGCGGCGGGGGTGCGGCCGGTGGGGTTCGGCACGGTACGGACGCGGGGGTCCTCCCGTACCAGCTCGGCGGCGATCTCGTCCGTACGGTCCGCGGACGGGCCCAGGGCGATCACCACCTCCATCTCGCCCGCGTACTCCTGTTCCAGGATGTGCCGGACGGAGCTTCGCAGATGCCGTTCCTCATTGAGCACCGGCATGATCACGGAAACGGCGGGGGGCTGCGGCTCAGACATCGTTCCTCGGGGGTACGGCCCGCGGCGGCCTCCGCTGGGTCGGCGGAGCCGCGACGGGGGTGAAGGATCGACGTCACGTTACCGCGAACGGATGACCTAGGCGCACGCCGCCCGGGTGGCAGCGGGCCGCGCGGCGGCGTGGGGGCGACGGCAGCTGATCGTATGGGCCTACCGTGGCCGCGGTCCTGCCCAGCCGCCCAGCCCGTCGCGGAGGTCTCAGACGTGACCCCACCGGCCCGCTCCCCCAGGCCCCGCCCCCGCTCCCGGCCCCGGCCGGAACCGCCGGAGCGCCCCCGCCGTACGCGCTGGGGCCGCCGCCTCGCCATGGGCGCCGCCGCCCTGGTCCTGGCCACCAGCGGCATCGGGCACGCGGTGGTCACCGGCATCGACGGCGGCATCGACCGGGTCGACCCCTTCGGGGGGCTGTCGAACCGGCCGGGCAGCGGCGGCGGCATGAACATCCTGCTGGTCGGCACCGACGGCCGCGACAAGATCACACCGGCCGAGAAGGCCCGCTACCACCTGGGCGGCGAGCCCTGCCACTGCACCGACACGATCATGCTGGTGCACCTCTCCGCCGACCGGGACCGCGCCAGCGTGGTCAGCCTGCCGCGCGACTCGTACGCCGAGATCCCCGAGCACACCGAGCCCTCGACCGGCAGGCGCCGCGCGGCCCACCCGCAGAAGCTCAACGCGGCGTACGCGGAGGGCGGCCCCGGCCTGACCGTACGCACCGTCGAGCACATGACCGGCGTGCACCTCGACCACTACCTGGAGGTCGACTTCACCAGCTTCATGAAGACGGTGGACGTGCTCGGCGGGGTGCAGGTCTGTACGCCCCGCCCGCTGAAGGACGCCTATTCCGGCCTGGACCTGCCGACGGGCACGTCGAACCTGAACGGCGGCCAGGCCCTCCAGTACGTACGCTCCCGCCATCTCGACGGGGCCTCCGACCTGGGCCGGATGCAGCGCCAGCAGCGGTTCCTGGCCTCGCTCATCCACCAGGCCACCGACAGCGGCGTGCTCCTGAACCCGATGAAGATCCAGGACCTCGCCTCGGCGATGCTCGGCTCGGTCCGCGCGGACCGGGGCTTCGGCAGCACGGACATCCTCGCGCTGGGCCAGGCCATGAAGGACTTCACGCCCGCGTCGTCGGAATTCGCCTCGGTGCCGCTCGGGGACATGAACTACAGCGTCCCGAACGTCGGCTCCACCGTGAAATGGGACGAGACCAAGGCGCGGCGGCTGTTCCAGTCGATCCGCGAGGACCGGCCGATCGCGGCGCGCCACGGCGGGAGCGGGGCGCACGGCGCGAAGCCGGTGGACGTGGCGCCCCAGCAGATCCGGGTACGGGTCCTGAACGGCAGCGGCCACCCCGGCCTCGGCCGCGCCGCCGACCACGCCCTGGCCGCCACCGGCTTCCACACGGACAACGCTCCCACCACGGCCACCACCGCCCCCGAGCCCCACACCGTCATCGGCTACGACCCCCGCTGGGACCGCTCCGCCCAGTCCCTGGCCACCGCCCTCCCGGGCGCGGAACTACGCCAGGTCCCGAACCAGGGCCCGGTCCTGTCGGTCACCCTCGGCACCCAATTCACGGACGCGTCGAAGGGCGTACAGAAGGTACGGGCTCAGGAACCGGCCCAGCAGAGCGACAGCGCGGGGGCGGTCAAGGGGGATGAGGTGGTGTGCCCGTAGGGGGTTCTCACAAGGGAACGCTCAGTCGAGCATTCCCTCCGCGGCCCGCTTGTCGCGGAGTTCCTTGATCGCGCGGCGGCGGGCGAGGCGGTGGGTGCGGCGGATCTGCGCCTCCTGGGAGCGGCGGCGGTCGCGCTCGGTCTCGGGGAGGACCTGCGGTACGGGCCGGGGCCTGCCCTCCTCGTCGACGGCGGTGAAGACGAGGTAGGCGCTGCCGACCTGGGTGGCGGGGGTGGACTCGTTCCAGCGCTCGGCGAGCACCCGGACGCCGATCTCCATGGAGGACCGGCCGGTCCAGTTGACCTGGGCTTTCACGTGGACGAGGTCGCCGACGCGGACCGGGGAGAGGAAGGCCATCTCGTCCATGGAGGCCGTGACCGCGGGCCCGCCGGAGTGGCGGCCGGCCACCGCGCCCGCAGCGTCGTCCACCAGCTTCATGATCACGCCGCCGTGGACGGTCCCCATCAGATTGGTGTCGCTGCCGGTCATGATGTGCGAGAGCGTGGTGCGGGAAGCCGAGGTCGGCTTGCCCGGTATCGCTGCGGCCGGGTCTTGAGCCTGAATGGTCATGTCCTCCACCATATGTGGACCCGGAATGCATCAGCTCTGCAACAGCAGGGCCCCGATCCGGTCCGCGCCCTGTGAGCCGCCCCGCCCTGGCAGGCACACTTCATCTCATGAACGATTGGCCCGAGGGACGGACCGGTGACGGCAGGGACCGGTATGGACGCGGCAGCGCCGGCTCCGAGCCGGATGGTGCCCGAGCCATGCCGCACATCCGCCGCGGCACCCAGCAGCCCCACCTGCCGCAGCAGCCCCAGGGATACGACGACGGGTACGCCGCCCATCAGGCCGGCGGTTATGACGACGGTTACAACACCGGCCAGGTCTACGGCCGGGGCGGCCAGCCCGGCGGCCCCGCAGGACCCGGCGGCGGCCCGTACGGCCGTACCCCGCGCGGCAACCCGCCCAACTGGCGCAAGCGCATCAAGATCGGCGTGCTGACCCTCGTCGTCGTGGTGCTCGCGGTCTCCGTCGGCACATACTTCTGGGCCGACTCGAAGATGCGCCGCGAGGTCGACCTCAGCAAGGTCGCGGACCGCCCGGGGTCCGGCGAGGGGACCAACTATCTGATCGTGGGCTCCGACAGCCGCGAGGGCCTCTCCGACCAGGACAAGAAGGACCTGCACACGGGCTCGGCCGACGGCAAGCGCACGGACTCGATGATGATCCTGCACACCGGCGACAACGGCTCCACGATGCTGAGCTTCCCCCGCGACTCGTACGTCACCATCCCGGCCTTCACCGGCAAGAAGTCCGGCAAGCGCTACCCCGCGTCCACGCACAAGCTGAACCAGGCGTACTCGGACGGCGGCCCGGAGCTGCTGACCCAGACCATCGAGTACAACACCGGTCTGCACATCGACCACTACGCGGAGATCGGCTTCGGCGGCTTCCGCAGCCTCGTCGACGCGCTCGGCGGCGTGGACATGTGCCTGGACAAGGCGGTCAAGGACAAGGACTCCGGCGCCGACTTCAAGAAGGGCTGCCAGACCCTCGACGGCAAGCAGTCGCTCGCCTTCGTCCGCCAGCGCCACCAGGAAGCCGACCAGGACCTCGGCCGCATGCGCAACCAGCAGAAGTTCCTCAACACCCTGGCCAAGCAGGCCGCTTCGCCGTCCACGATCCTGAACCCCTTCCGCCTCTACCCGGTCATCGGCTCGGGCCTGGACACGCTGATCGTCGACAAGGACATGGAGCTGTGGAACCTCACCGCGATGTTCTGGGACATGAAGGGCGTGACGGGCGGCGACGGCAAGCAGATGACGGTGCCGATCGCGTCGGCGAACGTCCCGACGCCGAGTGACGGGGTCGCGGTGAAGTGGGACAAGGCCAAGTCGAAGCAGCTGTTCGACCAGTTGAAGAACGACGAGAAGGTCACCGTCTCCGACAAGTGAACACGTCACGGAGCTTGGAGATCCCGGCCCGGCTGGCGGCGTTGTACGAGTCGTACGACAGGACCTTCGGCGCGGCGCTGCCGGAGCTCGTCTCACACCATCTGGACCGATGGGGCCTGGTACGGGACGGGCCCGCCGACGCCGGCGAGGCGTCGCTGGTACTGCCGGTGCGCCGCGCCGACGGCACGCGCGCGGTCCTCAAGCTCCAGCCGCCCCGGCAGGAGACGACGGCCGCGATCATCGGCCTGCGCACCTGGAACGGGGCGGGCGCGGTACGGCTGCTCGACCACGACCCGGAGAGCAGCACCATGCTCCTGGAACGGCTGGACGGCGCCCGTACGCTGACCGCCCTGGAGGACGACGACGAGGCGACGGCGATTCTCGCGGACCTGCTGGCGCGCTTGGTGAGCGTCCCCGCGCCGGAGGGCCTACGCGCCCTGGGCGACATCGCTACGGACATGCTCACGCAGACCCCGGAAGCGGCAGCGTCCCTGACCGACCCGTCCGAACGTCGCCTGCTGCGCGGCTGGGCCTCTGCGGTGGCCGAACTGGCCGACGAGCCCGGCGACCGCCTGCTCCACTGGGACCTGCACTACGACAACGTCCTGGCAGCCGACCGCGAACCCTGGCTTGCCATCGACCCCGAACCCCTCGCGGGCGACCCCGGCTTCGACCTGTGGCCCGCCCTGGACAGCCGCTGGGACGACGTAGTAGCCAAGGGCGACACCCGGCGAATACTCCTCCGCCGCTTCGACATCCTCACCGAAGCCCTCACCCTGGACCGCCCCCGCTCCACCATCTGGACCCTGGCCCGCCTCCTCCAAAACGAACTCTGGAACATCGAGGACGGCAGTACCACGCTGGCCCCGTCCTCTGTGGCGATGGCGGAGGCGCTCGGGGGCCGCGCTCGATTCGTACGCTCGTAGGGCTGGGTGCTTTCCGGTCAGGAGGCTCTGAGCTGCGAAGACGCTCTCTCCACGGGAGCCTTCCGGCGTTCCCCCGTGATCGTCTACCCGACAACGCGAATATCGGCGATGCGCCATAGCCGCGGGCCAGGCGCCCGGCATACCGTCCTCCTGACGCAAGCGGGACGCCCCGGCGTCGGAGGAGGGCACGATGACACGTGGGGAACTGACCCGCCTTACCGGCCGTGTCGCAGGACCCGACTGCGATGACGACGATTGTCCCAACGTCTACCGGACCAAGAGCGGTTCGTTCGTCGTGCAGGGGGACATGTCGTCCGTCTTCACGCCGCCCGCCGGGGAGGGCCTGGTGGAAATCCCCGAGCACGTCCTGAGGGAGGCCGTCCGTGCTCTTGGATGGTGAGAACTGGCGCATGTTCTTCGACGGGTTCGAGCGAGAAGCGTGGCGGTTCGAGGCGCAGCCCGCCTACACCATGCCCAGGGAGCAGGAGAACGTCGCCCGCTTTCTGCGGGGCGAGACCAAGCCCGCCGGCCACAATGCCCGCTGGCATGAACGGGTGCGCGGCTACGTCGAATCCGGGCGACACATCGGCCGCGTACGCATCGTGCGTCGGCCGCTCACCGACTATCAGCGGTACCAATTCGCGTGGAGTATTCCCGGCAACATAGCGGCCGGCGAGGATATTCGCATCCTGAACGTGACCCAGGACGACTACGGCTTGCCGCTCTCGGGACGCGACTGGTGGATGTTCGACAAAACTCGCATCGCCCACTTGAACTTCCGACCGGACGGCACACAGATCAGCCGTGAAGCATACGTCGGCGACCCCGCACCCTATCGGGAATGGCAGCGAATCGCACTGGAACACGCAGTGCCGTTCGAGGAGTACGTGAAGGGCATTGACGTTTGACCCCGCGGAGCCAGGACAGTCCAAGGCCGACCTGGCGGAAACGCTCCGCACAATGCGCAGGCGAGCCGGCCGTACTCAGATATGGCTCGCCCGGCGCAGCAACATTTCTCAGACCAAGCTCAGCAACATCGAAACCGGTCGGGTCACACCGGGTCTTGTCGATGTCGAGCTGATCCTCAGCTCCCTGGACGCCCCTACGGCACTCGCGGCAGAAGTGACCGCCCTCGCGCGGCTGGCCAATACGGAATGGCAGGGCAAGCGGGCATCGTGGCGGAGGGGGCTGGAGAAGCGTCAGTCAGAGTTGGCGGGGCTCGAAGCCGAGGCTGTGGCGCTCCGATACTTCTTGCCCGCGATGGTGACAGGTCTCCTGGCCACCCCCGAGTACATCAGGGCCGGGCTGAGTCATTCCCCGGTGGACATCTCCAAGACGGTTGCCAAGAAGCTGGAACGGCAATCGATTCTCTATGACAGCAGAAAACAGTTCACGTTCCTGTTGACGGAGCAGGCCGTAAGGTGGGCCATTGTCCCCCACGCGGCGATGGCCACGCAGATCGAACGCCTCGCCTCACTGTCTCGCCTCCCGAATATTCGCATCGGCGTGCTTCCGCTAGGGGCAGTTCTCGGACGAGGCCCCATGAACACCTTCACGGTCTACGACCAACGACTGGCGACCGTCGAGACCTTCACCGGCCGCATGGTTTTCCAGGATGCCCGGGATATCGCAGAACACCTCCAAGCGTTCGGCCATTATGAGCGACGCGCTTTGTTCGATGAGGACGCCAGAGAGCGACTTTCCTCCTGGGGCAGCCAATACCGTTCATGATCTTCTACCCGGCAACGCGAATAACGCTGGAGCCCTCGGACCGAGCGGTCGATGATGTACCCGTACCGACCGTCCGAGGAGTCACTGATCATGCAGAAAGGAACACCCATGTCCCGAATCGACCTGTACAGCCTGCCCGCCAACGGCGCCAAGTTCCACAAGGCGTGCGGCGGCAACACACACCCCGATGGCGAATCCTGCGCCACGCTCGCGAAGATCGGTCCCGATGCGTGGGCGCTGGGTGACAGTAAGCGGCCCGGCGCGGAGCCGCTGAGGTTCACCACTGCCGAATTGGACGCGGCCGGTATCGACCCGGCCCGCTTCACCGCCTCGGCCTGAGTAGCCGCTCGGCGCTGGCGGCCTCTGTCATCCGGGAAGGACAGGGGTCGCCTTCAACTGCTCTGGACGGGAAGAACAGTTGCACTATCACGGCTACCACTGGACTGGCGCCAAGCAGCGCTTTGACGATGAGGCCCTGAGAAGACCTCCCCACCCCGATCCACCCCCGGCCGACGGCAGGCCAGAGCTGATTCAGCGGTACAGGGAGGTGAAGGCGGAGTTTCCGGTCGTGGACCTGCCGCCGCTCCAAACCTCCTACTGGCTGATCAAGCCGAGGAACCTGATTCAAGGGACGTGGGGGACGCCGAAGGGGGCCGCAGCCTGGCTCGGGGACCAACTGGCGGCATACGCGCCTCGGTTTGATGCGCAATCGGACGACGACACCGCGAGGTCGGGCAGGTTGGTCGACTCCGCTGCCGAACGCCTCGATTGGGGCGGAGACGTGTCGCACGGTTTCTACCTGGAGCGGCCGGCCTACCTGTCCCTGGCCCTGGTGTGCTGCTCCCTGAATCGCGCCATGCCGGAATTGGGTTGCCCCTTCAGATAGCCCACTGCCGGAAGGGCTGAACAGTGCAGCGCACCAGAGCCCGCACCAACGAAAGCCGCCCCGCCCCGTGGGTTCAGACCAGCCACTCCCCGTCCCGCATAAGCGTCCGCCCCCTCATCTCGGATACCGTCCCCCACGCCTGCACGGATTCGGGAACGATCCGGAACCAGACATATGAGGGATGGTCCTCCCGCGGGTCCCAGCCGTCCTTGGCGGCGAAGGCGTCGCCCACCTCGGCCGGGAGCTCGTCGCGCGTCAGCATGCGGACGGCGCCGTTGACCAGGACCACGTCCCTGGTGTGGCCGAAGCAGAGCCGGATCTTCCCCGAGGCGGCCAAGTTGCGGCCGGTCGGGTTGGTGTCGCGGGTGCAGAGCCAGACGGCCTCGCCGTCCCAGTGGAAGGCGAGTGGGACAAGGCACGGCTCACCGGTCTCGTCGGCGGTCGCGACCCACACATCGTTGTCCCGAGCGAGCCGCTCCAGCGCCTCACTCTTGCGCTGCTCCGTGCTGCGGGGGCCGTCCGGAAGGGAATCATCTGACGTCATGGCCCGACGCTATGGCCTGATCCTCACCGCCACATCGGTCGGCGGAACTAGGACG
>NZ_JBHVHQ010000131.1:0-3192 GCF_042800135.1 Streptomyces sp. NPDC057654
GCGCACCAGGCGAACCAGGTGCGCCGCGTGCCGGAGGGCCGCATGCTGATCTTCGAGATGTCCCTTGAAGAGCGGGTGGAGGGCTCGGTCGTCAAGAGCCGGTCGGCGTTGGCCATCAGCGCCCTGCGCCGACTCCTCCGGGGCCGTTCGAAGCCCGTCGACGAGACGGACGGCAAGGCGTTCCCGACGGGGCAAACCTTCGCGTCCACCTTCGTCGCCGATGAGAAACTGTACGGCCTGGTGCGGAAGGACGTGGCACGCGAGCACGGGCTGATCGACGACGACAACTTCCCGACCGAGGTCGACACCGCCTTCGACCGGGCCGGGGAGCTGAACGGCAGGGTCGAGGCCAACCGGCAGGCGCAGCTGGAGACCGAGATCCGGCTGGAGCGGGGCTACGAGCACCTGTACACGCTGCTGACCGAGGCGGACGGGATCGGCGACGGGGCGACGGCGGCCACCCGGCTGTCCGAGCTCGCCGAGCGCTACCAGCAGGCCGTCGGGCGGCTGTCCGAGGACCTCGTGGAGCACGCCGTGCAGCGGGACGCGGACCAGCAGCTGTCCGAGCAGTACGCCCGAGCCAAGCAGAACGCCCAGTCCCTGCTCGCCTGGCACCAGCGGACCCCGGCCGAGCGCGGCGACACCCCCAAGCCCGAGCTGTACGAGCCGCACGAGGCGGAGGCCTCGCCGAAGACGGTCCGGCACCCGGTCGCCGGTACCGGCGACGGCCTGCTGACGCCCACCCCGGACGAGGCCCAGCCCGCCCTGCCCCGCTATCTGGACGCGGACCTGCGGAAGCTGGCCGTCAGCGCCGCGTCGTTCGGCGGCGCCTGGGCCGGTGGACGCGTACCGCCGCGGCACCAGTTGCTGCGGGAGCTGCTCAAGGCCGATGCCCTGCGGGAGAAACTGTCCGGCAGGCGGCAGGAGAGGGACGCCGCCCAGCGGGCCGGCGACGTGGATCTGGCCGCTCTGCGAGGCGGTCAGATCGCCTACCTCCAGCAGGCGCTGGAGGACACCGTCACATCGGCGGGCGAGACGCTCCGGGAGTTCAACCGGCGTATCGACGCGCTGCTGGAGACGGCCGACAACCCCGCGCCCCAGGACGACGACGCGGCCGGGATGGCCCGGGACACCGTGCGGCACCTGCTCGACGGCGGCGACCTGAGCGTCCTCGCGGGTGAGGTCGCCGACCGCCGTCAGGCGCACGAGCGGGCCCGGAACAACCGGCCGGCGGACGGGGGCTCCGCCGACGCGGGCCTGCTGCTGGACCGCGCGAACCGCCTCGCCCACGACCTGCGCCCGGCTCGGGTGCGCGATGCCGCGACGCGGGTCGCCGAGCAGCTGCCGGAGCCCTCCGTCATGCCCCCGACCCGGTCGGCCGCGGAGCTGACCGATCCCCAGCGACGTGCCGCGCACCAGCTGGAGAACCCGTCCCAGGGCGCCCTGCACCGCGATGAGAAGACCGAGGCGCCCACCCACTACGAGGAGGGCGACGGGCGCGGCTACGACGTTCACGACCCCCACGACCCCCACGACACGGAGAACCCCGGCCTGACGAAGGGGGAGGGCCTGCCGCTCGCCCTGGCCGCGGGGCTCGACGCCCTGCACGCCTCCGGCGACTGGCACGGACGACCGTACGCGGACGGCACCGCGCGACAGATCGCCGCGCAGGTGCGTGGGACGATGTCCGATCAGGCCCTCCGGGAACCGGAGCTGGCAGCGACCTGGTACGGGCCGGAGCTCGGCGACACATTCACCCCCGAGGACCTGGACGCCGCCGGGCTGACGGGCCGGCTGGACGACCGTCACCAGCGTGAGTTCGCGCAGGACGGCGTCCTGCACGGCGATCTCAGGCTCGCCCCCCGCGCGAGCGGCGACGCGCGGCACGCGCCCGGCCGCGGCGGCTACCGGGTGCCGCTCGTACCGGACGAGAAGGCCGCACTGCTCTCCCGGCAACTGCTCCGCGGCGGCGATGCCGAGATCGGCGGGCTCGCCGAGGCCGGCTACGACAACGCCGCGTCCGACTACGTCCCGCAGCTCTTCGCCAACCGCCACGCCGTGAACGTGCGCGTGGTCATCCCGGGTCAGGGCGACCTGGTCTACCGGCCGTGGCGCCCGGACGCCGCCCCCGACGCCGCCCCCGGCCGCCCTACCGTGCACCTGCTGCTGGACGACGGCGCCTTCAAGGCCCTCATCCCGCGTTCACCCCGCGAGCTGCCGGAAGAGACTGATCCGCGGCACTCGCCGAACGGCGTTCCCGAGCGGGAGAACGCCGGGCCGGCGCCCAGGGACCATGACCCTGTGGCGACGCCGTCCCGGACGGAGGCGGAGAGCCCCGCCCCGCGTACACACGGCGCCACGCCGGGGACGCCCGGAGGCCACGCGGGCTGATCTCGCAGCGTCGGGCCGACCGCCTGGCGGCGGGGCAGGAGCGGCAGGATGACGGCTTCCTGGACGTGTACGCCTCGATCAGCGGCCATGGAGGCCGGCTGGGCGACCAGCGCGCTCTGGTGAGGAACATGGCCCGGCGCGTGGCAGAGCACGGCGTCAGGGAGATCGCCCTCTTCGAATGCGCTCCTGACCCGGGGTTCCATGACGTGGCGGACCAGGAACGCCTGGAGATCCACACCGCGCAGCGTGGCGAGGCGACGGTTCCCGACGGCGCCGGCGGCCGGCATGACCCGCTGGAGGACGAGGCCGGGCAGCCGACCTCCCGGCACACTTACCGCCCCGGTGAGCCCGTGCAGGTGCACCGGCCCCGGGAGTCGCAGGTCTGGGTTCCGCGTGGCGAGGACGAGTACCCCGACGAGCGGTATGTGAACGACGGCGGCGGCGTGTCGTCGCCGTGGTCGCTTGAGAGCGCTGTGGCGGAGCGTCGGGCTCTGTGGCCGGCGGCGCCGGAGCGCCATGAGGGTTCGGTCGCCCTGCGGCGGGACGCGGATGACGAGTTGCGCCGGGGGTTCCGCCGGTCGCAGCGGGCGATGGCGCGTGAGGCCGTGCGCGACGGCTGGAACGCGGAGTGGACGCGTCGGGCCCAGGCCGCCCCCGCCCCCTCCCTCTCCGCTGCTGGCGCCTTGGATCCGGAGGGTCCGAGACGAAACCCGCACCCGCCCACACCGAATACCGCCCCACCCAACACCCCCCCCCCCCCCCCCCCCAACCCCAACCCGGGCCCCACAGCGGGGGTTGCCC
>NZ_JBHVHQ010000131.1:3202-13944 GCF_042800135.1 Streptomyces sp. NPDC057654
CCCACCCCCTACGCCATCGCGTGCCCCAAGAGCGTCTGTGCCGCCGCGCGGGCGTGCCGTCCGTAGTCCGGTTCGTCCAGGACCATGGCGCGGGTGGCTGCCCCGTCCGCGAGGGTGACCAACTGTTCCGCGAGCGCGGCAGGTTCGCGGCAGCCCAGTTTCGTCACCAGCGCGGTGACGAGCTGCGCCATCCGGAGCTTCTGCTCGCGGGCGTACGCGTGGACCGCGCTCTCCGGGTCGGGGAATTCCGCGGCGGCGTCGATGAACGGGCACCCCCGTACCGGCGCCGCGTCCGGCGCGGGGCCGGGTTGGTCGAACAGTCCGAGGATGCGTTCCATCGGGGGGACGTTCTCGCGGGTCAGTACGGCTTCCAGCGTGGCCCCTGACGCGGCGACGCTCTGGAGATGGGCGAGTACCAGATCGTTCTTGGCGCGGAAGTGCGCGTAGAGCGTGCGCTTGGACACCGGAGCGGCCTCCGCGACCTGCTCCATGCCCGTCGCGTTGATCCCCTGCGTCGCGAACAGCCGCGCCGTGGCGGCGAGGATGCGCTCCCGCGCCCCACGGCCCCGCCCGCCGGTCACTGCTGCTGTCCCCACTGTGGCACTCATGCACCAAGTATACGTACGCGTTTACTTCGGCAGGAAAGGCTTGCTAGGGTCCATCTATGTAAACGGTTCCGTTTACATAGATGATCGTCGAGGAGCACCCACCCCCATGAGCCTGTTGACCACCCCCGCCGACCTGAGCGGCAGCGCCGAAAAGTTGATACGCGGCCGTCACGCCACCCGCGCGTTCCACCCCGAAGCGGTCTCCGAGGACACGATGCGCGCGATCTTCTCGCTGGCCGGCGCCGCGCCGTCCAACTCCAACGCCCAGCCGTGGCGAGTGGAGATCGTGAGCGGCGCCGCGCGCGAGCGCTTGGCGGAGGCATTGCAGGCGGCCCACGCCGAGCGCCGCGTCTCGGTCGACTTTCCGTACTCCGACGACATGTACGCGCCGGCGCACCTGACCCGCCGGGCGGCGTTCGGTGAGCAGCTGTACGGGGCCCTGGGTATCGGCCGAGACGATCACGAGGCGCGGGCCGCCTACGACGCGGAGAGCCTGCGCTTCTACGGGGCCCCGCACGCCGCGTTCCTGTTCGTCACCGGAAACAACGGAGTCCCCGGTGAAGCCCCCGGCGGAGCCCGCCTGGCCGCCGATGCCGGCGGTTATATGCAGACGCTGCTCCTGGCGATGGCCGCGTACGGAGTGGCGAGCTGCCCGCAAGGGCTGCTGAGCTTCTATGCCGACACGGTCCGCTCTGAGCTGCAAGTGGACGGCGACGGCCAGTTGCTCGTGGGCATCTCCTTCGGCTACGCCGACGACGCCGCCCCGGTGAACCGCATCACCACAGAGCGGGCCCCGCTCGAAGCGGTGGCGACCTTCCATGCCTAGCCAGCCCAGCCCCAGCCCCCGCGACCACCAGTCAGAACCAACACTCCGACGATAAAAATCGACACTGTGTAGACTTTCTAGATGGAGGGGCGGTACCAGCCCGTCCCCACCACCCGTCTGGAGAAGCAATGCACCAGCAGAACTGGCTCGTCACCGGCGTCAGCACCGGCCTCGGGCGCGCCTTCGCCCAAGCCGCCCTGGCCGCCGGGCACACCGTCGTCGGCACGGTCCGCGCGGAAAACGATCTACGGGCCTTCGAGGAGCCGGCCGCCGGGCGCGCCCACGGCCGCATCCTGGACGTGACGGACGACGACGCCGTTACGGCCGTCATCGCTGAGGTGGAGCAGAACGTCGGCCCCCTGGACGTCGTCATCGCCAACGCCGGGTACGGCCTGGAGGGCACCTTCGAGGAGACGCCGCTGGCCGAGGTGCGGCGGCAGTTCGAGGTCAACGTCTTCGGGGCGGTCGCCACGCTCCAGGCCGCGCTGCCGTACATGCGTCGCCGCCGCAGCGGACATCTGATGGCCGTCACCTCCATGGGCGGGCTCATGGCCGTACCCGGCATGTCCGCCTACTGCGGCAGCAAGTTCGCGCTGGAGGGCATCCTCGAAGCGCTGGGCAAGGAGGTCGCGCAGTTCGGGATCCATGTGACGGCGATCGAGCCGGGCTCGTTCCGTACGGACTGGGCCGGGCGGTCCATGACGCGCGCCGGTCGGTCCGTCGAGGACTACGACGAGTTGTTCACCCCCATCCGCGAGGCGCGGCAGAAGGCCAGCGGCAACCAGTTGGGCAACCCGGCCAAGGCGGGGGAGGCCGTCGTGCATATCGCGTCGGTCGATGCGCCGCCGGCCCATCTCGTGCTGGGCTCCGACGCGTTGCGGCTGGTCACCACCGCCCGTACGGCTGTGGACGAGGACATCCGCAACTGGGAGGAGCTCTCCCGCACGACCGACTTCGCCGACGGCGCTCAGCTCTGATGCCCGGCGCCCACCCCGCGCGGAGCGGCGGCCGCCGCTCCGCCGCCGAACGCAAGGGCGACGTCCGGGAACGGGCGATCCTGGACACCTGCGAGGCCCTGCTGGCGGACAAGGGCTACGAGACCATGACCGTCGGCGACATCGCCCAAGGCGCCGGCATCACCCGCGGCGCCCTGTACTTCTACTTCGGCTCCAAACAGGAAGTCGTCGCCGCGCTCGTGGCCCGGACCGTCGAGCACCTGTGGGAACGGTCCCGCGTCACCGCCCAGACCGAAGAGCCGCGCCAGGCCATCGCGGCGGCCATGCGGCGAACTGTCGAGCTGTGGAACGAGCACGGCCTGGTCATGCGCACCGCGATCGACCTGTCGCTGACCGTTCCGGAGATCGGCGAACTCTGGGACCGTACGGCCGACTTGTTCATCGCCGCCATCACCGCCGTCCTGGAACGGGCCGGCGTCCGGCCCGGCGCCGAACCGGACCAGGCCGCCGCGATGGCACGCGCCCTGTGCTGGATGATCGAGCGGACCTTTTACCACGCCTCGCAGGAATCCCGCGAAAAGTTGCAGGAGGCGTCATCGACCTGCGAACACATCTGGCTGATCAGCGCGGGCCTCACCGGACGGATCGCGGAATGAGCTGACGTGAACGGGTCGTCACCCCATCCGCCACGCCCGCGAAGCAACCCCGTTGATCGTCGCCCCGCCCTGAGCCAGGTCGACGCCGCTGGTCCGCAGGAACCCGATGGGGAAGGGCAGTTCCGGCACCGTCAACGCGTCCAGTTCCGCCAGTTGCGCCTCGGACAGGCTGACGGTCAGCGACGCGAGGTTGTCCTCCAACTGCTCTGGGGTACGGGCGCCGATGACCGGTGCGGTCACCTCCGGGCGGTGGCCGAGCCAGGCGAGCGCGACGGCGGACACCGGGACGTGCTGCTCGTGGGCGATCTGCCGCAGCAGGTCCAACAGATCGAAAGTGCGGTCGGTGAGCATGCCCTGGGTGTTCGGCAGTGCCGCGCGGCCGGATTCGGCCGGGTTCCGTTCCGCCCGCGTGTACTTGCCCGACAGGACGCCGCCCGCGAGCGGGCTCCAGGGCACGACGCCGATGCCCAGTTCGCGTACGGCCCCGAACAACTCGCCTTCGGCGGTCCGTTCCAGCAGCGAGTACTCGGCCTGGATTGCTGCGACCGGCTCCCAGCCGCGCAGTTCGGCGATGGTGGCCGCCCGCGCCACGGCCCACGCCGGGGTGTCGGACAGGCCGTAATAGCGGATCTTCCCCGCGCGCACGAGGTCTTGGAGGGTGCTGAGAGTCTCTTCCAGAGGGGTGTGCTGATCGAAGTAGTGCTGCCAGTAGAGGTCGATGTGGTCGGTGCCCAGGCGGGTCAGCGAGGCGTCGAGCTGGCGCATGATCGCCTTGCGCCCGGCGCCGCCGCCGTTGGGGTCGCCGGGGTGCATGTTGCCGGCGAACTTCGTGGCGATCACCAGGCCGTCCCGCGTGCCGGGCCGCTCGCGCAGGAACTGCGCGACGGTCTCCTCGGCACGGCCGCCGGCGTAGCCGTTGGCGGTGTCGACGGCGTTGCCCCCGGCATCGGTGTAGCGGTGCAGCAGCCGCAGCGACGCGTCACGGTCGGAACCGAGGCCGGGGTCGCCGAAGGCGAGGGTGCCCAGCATCAGCGGGCTGACGCGGAGGCCGGTGCGGCCGAGGGTGCGGTAGGAGTCGAGGTGAGTGGGGTGAATGGTGTGCGTGGAACTCATGCTCACCAGCCTGGCGCGGTTGTGGCGTACGGTGAATGCCGTACCGTACGGATTTCTTTCGCAGAAGTACAAAGCAGAAGTACAAAGAAGACAAGATGACCGAAGAACGCGGAGCAGCAGCGACCGACGAAACCCCATCCGACCCGTTGTCCCACGTCCTGGCCCTCGCCGGCGCCCGGTGCACCCTGACCGGCCGGCTGGCGGCGAGCGGCCGGTGGGCGCTCCGCTTCCCCGCGCCCGGCCGCCTCAAGATCATCACGGTGCTCCGCGGGAGCTGTACGTTCTCCTCGCCCCGAATCCCGGGCGAGGTCGAGGTGCGCGGGGGAGAGGCGATCGCGGTGAACGGCGCCGACCCGTTCACGCTGCACACCGACCCCTCGGCGACGCCGGTCGACGCCTCCGAGATGACGGTGCCGTTCCACCGCATCGGGGCGGGCGAGGACTTCTCGGGGGTCGGCGGAGAACTGGACGTACAGCGCGGCGGCGAGGCGCTCCTTGCCTGGGCCCTGCCGCCGTTCCTGCACATCACGCGTACGAGCCCACAGTCGGCGGCCGTGCGCTGGCTGCTCCAGGAACTGGACGCCGAACTGGGCGACCACCGGGCCGGCGGCGGCTTCGCGCGGGACCAGATCGCCCAACTCCTGCTCGTACAGGTACTGCGCTCCTACCTCGCACACCCCGAGGCGCTCCCGGCAGGCTGGCTGCGCGTCGTCGCCGACCCCCGCCTGGCCCCGGCCGTACGCGCCATGCATGAGTCTCCGGCACACCCCTGGCAACTCCACGAACTCGCCCGCATCGCCACCATGTCCCGCACCAGCTTCGCCGCCCGCTTCCACTCCGTATCCGGCGTCCCGCCCCTGACCTACCTCCACACCTGGCGCATGCGCCTCGCCGCACACGCACTGATCCACCGGGACGTGCCCGTAGGCCAGGTGGGGCTGAGCATCGGCTACGCGTCGGAGAGTTCGTTCAGCACCGCGTTCAAACGCACCTTCGGCACAACGCCGTTGAGATACCGGCGATCGGGCGTACAGGGTCACAGCGCCTGACGGGCTGATGGGCTGATGGGCTCACGGACTGAACCGACTGACGAACTCGGACTCCACCGCGCCGAGGCGTCCACCAACCTGGAGAACCTGCCGTCGCAGCGAGTGCTGCGACGCAACGGTTTCAGCCCGTACGGCGTCGCGCGCTCCGTGATCCTCCTCGACGGGCAGTGGCGGGACGGGCTGCTGTGGGAGCGCATCCTCGGGGCCTAGGGAGGGGTCCTCGGCCGTCAGGGCCGGCAGGGCCATTCGCGGCTCGGGAGGCCAGTACCGAGGTGCGATTTCCTCGATGTGTCTGGTCACGAGCTGCTGGGGATTCGACCTGCACCTCGGCGGGCTCTCCGAGTTGGCGCGCGTTCTACGGCCGTGACGACCCCTGGTTCGCTGCTGTCGGCGCGGGGCGCGGGGCGCGGGTGCAGGACGATCTTTTTCACGTGCCCCCGGCGGGCGAGTTCCTCCTGTGCCTGAGCGGCCTGTTCCAGGGGGAAGGCCGCCGCGATGACGGGTCGGATCTCACCCCGGCGGGCCATGTCCATGAGGAGCCCGAAGTGGGTCGGCGTGTGCATCGCGGCACCGATGACCTGCGCGTTGTGCAGGTAGAGGCGGCGTACGTCGAAGGTCACGCCGTACTCGCCGAGCGCGCCGCGATGACCCACCGGGCCCCTTCGCGCAGCAGCGGCAGCCCGTCGCTCACCAACTCGCCGGCCACGACATCGAGTGCGACGTCGATGCCGTCGGAGCCGACATCTCGCCTTCCCGGCAGGGCGTTTGACAGCCGCATCTACGGGGTTCAGGGATCCCGCCTCAGTTCTCTACGCGACGGCCTTGGCCGCCAGCTCGTAGCAGCGGATCCGTGCGTCGGCGTCGTACACGGAGGCGTACAGCATCAGCTCGTCCGCGCCGGTCTGCTCCACGATCTCCGCGAACCGGCGGCGCACCGTCTCCACCGAACCGCGCGCCTGCGCCGCGCCGATCGCCTCCACGATGCCGCGCATCTCCTCCGGGATCTCGTACAGGGCCGCGTCCTCCGGTGAGAGCAGCGCCGCCGAGGTTTGCTTGGCCCGCGCCACGTCGGTCGGGCGTGCCAGGCGTGCGGCCTCCTCGTCCGTGTCGGCCACGACCGTCTCGACCGCGGCCATCACGTAGGGCCGCTCCGCCCACCGGGACGGGGTGAACAGCTCCCGGTAACGCTCCGCCGTGGCGGCGCTCCGGTCCGGTCGGATGTGGTGCGCCAGCGCGATCGGCAGTCCCAGCCGGGCCGCAAGCTCCGCGCTGGCCGGGCTGGACGCCAGCAGCCATGGGCGGGCGCCTCCCATGTCGGGCTGCCAGCCGGCCATCAGCCGTACGTCGCCTTCGCCCGAGAGGTAGTGCAGGATCGCGGTCACGTCTTCGGCGTACTCCGCGTCCGTGGTCGGCTCGGCGCCCCGGCGCAACGCCCGTACGATCGACTGGTCGAACGTACCCGGCCCGCGTCCGATGCCCATGTCTATGCGGTCCGGATGCAGCGCCGCCAGGGTGGCGAACTGCTCCGCGATCGCCAGCGGCGCGTGGTTGGGCGCCAGGACGCCGCCGGACCCGACGCGGATACGGCTGGTCAGGGCCGCGAAGTGCGCCATCAGGACCGCGGGCACCACGCTCGCCGACAGTTCGGTGCCGTGATGTTCGGCGAACCAGATTCGCCGGTAGCCGAGTTCGTCAAGGCGGAGCACGGTTCGGCTGGTCGCGTCGAGCGACTCGGCGGCTGTTCCGTTCGGCTCCGCAACCACGAGGTCCAGCGCGGACAGTGAGATGGTCATGATCGGAAGACTAGGGCAACGCTACGACATGGGGGCGGCGCGGAGCCGGTCGGCGAAGGCGGCGCGGAACCGGTCGGCGAAGGTCGGCCCGTACGCCTGGCACCGGCAGGCCCCTCAGTAACATCGCGTTCCATGAGAGCACTCACGTTCGCCACATACGGTCCCCCCAGCGTCCTTGAGGTCGCCGACATGCCGGAACCGCATGCCGGACCGGGACAGATCCGGGTGGCCGTACGGGCGTCCGGCGTCACCCCCTCCGACTGCGGTCTGCGCGCCGGGAAGTTCCGCGACATGATGCCGGTGAGCCTGCCCCACGTGCTCGGCGTGGACGCCGCGGGCGTGGTCGACGAGGTCGGTACGGGCGTCACCGACGTCCGGCCGGGCGACGCGGTCTTCGGCATCATCAACCTCGCCGAACTCGGTCAGCTCGGCGGCGCAAGCGCCGAGTACGCCGTGCTGTCCGCCTGGGCGCCGAAGCCGGACGCGTTGAGCTGGGAGCAGGCCGGGGGCGCCGCCGCGAACGTCGAGACCGCCGCGCGCTCGCTCGACCTGCTGAAGGTCGGCACCGGCACGACCCTGCTGATCGAAGGCGCGGCAGGCGGCGTCGGCACGGCCGCCGTCCAGCTCGCGGTGGCCCGCGGCGCGCGCGTCATCGGCACCGCCAGTCCGCACAACCACGAGTTCCTCGCCGGGCTGGGCGCGGAAGCGACGACCTACGGCCCCGGACTGGGCGAGCGGGTCGGTGCCCTGGCGCCCGACGGCGTGGACGCCGTCCTGGACTGTGTCGGCTCCGGTTCACTGCCTGACCTGGTGGAAATCGCCGGAAGCCCGGACCGGGTCGTGACCACCGTCGACGCCAAGGCCGCCGAGTACGGCGTTCACCTGACCCGTTCCGCGGGCCCCGGCGCGGACCCGCAGGCGCTCGACGGCCTCACCACGGCCGCGGCCCTCGCCGAGCAGGGCCGCTTCACCGTCCCGATCGCGGGCGCCTTCACCCTGGAAAACGCCGCCGAAGCACACCGCTTGAGCGAGACCGGCCATGCCAGGGGGAAGATCGTGATCATCCACTGACCGGGCGGTTGCGAAACCGATCACCCCTGAATCACCCCTGAATCACCCCTGAATCACCCCGGAATCGCTCCGGACTCACCCTGGAATCACCCTGGAATCAAGGCGCAGGGCCTCTTGCCGCTCGGTGGAATTGATCACCGTGAGTCGTCAAGAGGCCCTGTTTTTCACGAACGTATGGCGTTATGGAGTAATAGCGTAATGGCGCTATGTGCGCTACTTACCTGCCAGGGCTTTGTAGAATTTCCCTGTGGGTGATCCCAGGCCGGTGATCGTGTCATAGCCGACGCGTGAGACCAGACCCGAGTCGGCCGACTGCCCGAGGGTGAACACCTGAGTGTACTTTTCCTGCGTTCGAGATGTCACCATCTCCGCGGCGAGGGTTTCCTTCTCGTGCGCCCCGCTGGGGTGGTCGGTGATGTCGTGGTAGGTCCCCGTCCCTCGCAGAGCGTAGAGAGTCGGATTCACGAAACCCAGAGATTTGCCGCCCGCCGCTTGGACGGACAGGGCCTCCATGCCGGCGATGAGGGGGCTCGACAGACTTGTGCCCCCGTTACCTTCCTCTTTGTACTGGGGCTTTTGGCCGGCAGTAGCGGACGGGTATGACACGCCGAATCGGATGCCGGTATGGAAGTCGGCCACAGCAGCTATGTCGGGCATGGTCCGCATCGGCTTTTTGCCGTCCGGTGAGCTCAGCGCGGCGGGTACGGCATCGCGCTGGTAGTCAGGCTGGGGGAAAACAGTACTCACACCGCCGCCCGCACCACCCGAGAAGGCTCCGGGCAGAGGCTCAGCCCAGGACTTGCCGTCGTCGGCCAGTGTCGAAGCGTCACTCTCCCAACCCATCTCCCACTTGTACTCGCCCTTGGCCCCGATAGCCAGACTCGTCCCGCCGACAGCGGTGGTCCAGGGGCTGGAACCGGGGTAATCCATTTGCGGAGTCTTGGTGTTATCGAGACTGCCGCCGTCGCCCGATGCGAAGTTCGTACTGATGCCTTCGACGGCGGCCTGCTGGAGGGACTGCTCGGTCGCCTTCACAAGCGCCGGATCCACCGGAGCCTCATCCTCCTGATCACCAGGCAGATCGCCCTCCAGGTAGGAGCTCGTCAGCACATCGGCGAGCCGGTGGTCGACGACGTCGGTCAGCGCGTCCAGCACCGAGTTACCGGTCACATGGCCTGTCCCGACAGCGAAGGTGACCGCGGCGTCCGGAGCGACGGCGTGCACCGCTTCGAGATCCATCGCCCCTTCGTCGTCACCCACGATCTGAGGCGCGCCCGACGGAAGGCGCAGTGTCAGCTGTCCCGGGGCGAAGGGCTGCTCACCGTGATGGGCGGCGAAGGTGTTGGCGTCCTTCAGAAGGGTGGGAGAGACCAGGGGGGCGAGGATCGCGACCTTGGCGCCCTTGCCGGTGAGCCCAGTCCCCTTGATGCCGTAGGCGCTGCGTATCTGCGCCGGCGTGTAGCCGCACGGTTCCCATGAGACGGTCCGCCCGTAAGCCTTCGGGAGGTCGGTCGCCGGTTTTTCCCCGTAGTACGACGAGCATTTACTGTCGGTTGCGCCGGCTGTGCCGGCTGTGCCGGTTGCGTCGGCTGCGCTGGTTGTGCCGGTTGCAGAAGGGGCGTTCTTGTGCGCACTCGCAGAATGCGTTGACTTCCTCGTGTCCAGTCCGGTTATTCCGAAGACGTCGCCTGCGAGGGAGTGCGGAACGCTGACAGAACGGGCGGGCGCCCGCACTGTATGCCCGTCGACGCGGTACTCGTCGATGCGGGTTCCGAAGGCTGCCTCGATCCGGTTTGCTTTTCCCTGCACGGAAATCGAGTGAGGTCCGCTGACCGTAGCCTTCAGACCCGCGGCACGCACCCACGCCTTGACCCGTTCCAACTGCGCATGACTGGTCCCGTACCGGTCAAGAGCCTGCTGCGCGGTCAGGAAATGCCGGTAGGAGGGGCTGTGCGGGTCCGAAACCTTTTGGGCATGACGGGCCAGCCCTGCGGGATCCTGACCGGCCAGCAGCATGTTCACTTTAAGAGCCCTGCCAGGGTCCGTATGCCCGAGGTGCTCAGCCGACGCGGCCCACAGCGGCGTGTTTCCCACCACGGCCCGCTGAGTCATATCCGTCGCAGCGTTGGCTGTTCCTTCACCCGTCGCTGTAAGGGCCAGACCGGTAACGGCAGCCAGCGCCAGCCATCTACTTGTCCGCAAAATGATGTCTCCATTCGGACGTCTCGATCCAAAGGGGCAGCTCTTCGACCGTGCTGTCGACCGGCACCACGGCACGCTCCGACCGTAGGCCGCAGATGTCAGAAACGTGTCAAGACAGTTTTAGGGTGGTGGGCCGCGTCATCCGAGACGACGTGCGGACCTGGGCTCTGGGGCCTGGGCCCCGGGCCCGGCCCCCGAACGGTGATTCGGCAGCGGCCCGAGCTGGGACCGGCGCGCCATTGACTACTGAGGTTGAACTCGGGGTGTCGTGGCTGTTGATAGGGGCAGGTCGCCGTGGTGCGCCGGCTGTGTAAGGCACATGAGGTACATGAGGTACGTGCAGGGTGGCGGAGGGTGGCGGCTCGTCGGACGAGTGCCGGCTTCGTCTCGGGCCCTTCGGGTCCACAGCGCGGGGGTGGTTGGGTGGGGCGGTATTCGGCTCCGCCGGGTGCTGCTGACGTCTCTGAC
>NZ_JBHVHQ010000132.1:0-2199 GCF_042800135.1 Streptomyces sp. NPDC057654
CCCTGGGCGACGTCGACCGGCAGCATGACGAGCGCGGTGGTGCCGCCCGAGTCGGACGGCCGCAGCTGGATGCGGATGCCGTGGCGCAGGGACAGACGGCCGACCACGAAGAGGCCCATGCGCCGGGAGACGGACACGTCCACCGTCGGCGGGCTGGCGAGCCGCTCGTTGATCGCGGCGAGGTCCTCGGGCGACAGGCCGATACCGGTGTCGTGGATCTCGACGAGGACGCGCCCGTCGGGCAGCGCGTGACCGGTGACCTTGACCTTGGTCTGCGGGGACGAGAACGACGTGGCGTTCTCCAGCAGCTCGGCGAGGAGGTGCACGAGGTCGTTGACGACCCGGCCGGCGACCTCGGTCGGCGGCACCCCGCTGAGTTCGATGCGCTCGTACTGCTCCACCTCGGACGCGGCGGCGCGCAGCACGTCGACGAGGGGGACGGGCCGGGTCCACCGGCGGCCCGGCTCCTCGCCCGCGAGGACGAGGAGGTTTTCGCCGTTCCGGCGCATACGGGTCGCGAGGTGGTCCAGCTTGAACAGCGAGGAGAGCTGGTCCGGGTCGGCCTCGCGGCTCTCCAGCTCGGAGATGAGCGAGAGCTGACGCTGGATGAGGCCCTGGCTGCGGCGCGAGAGGTTGGTGAACATCGCGTTGACGTTGCCCCGCAGCATGGCCTGCTCGGAGGCGAGACGGACGGCCTCGCGGTGCACGTCGTCGAAGGCCGCGGCCACCTTGCCGATCTCGTCCCGGCTGTGCACGCCGACGGACTCGACGGAGGTGTCCACATCCTGCGGGTCGATCTCGGAGAGCTGCTTGACCAGCTCGGGCAGCCGCTCCTGGGCGACCGTCTGCGCGGTGTCCTGGAGCCGGCGCAGCGAGCGCACCATGGAGCGCGCCACGACGAACGCGCCGACCAGCGAGATGCCGAGGACCAGCACGATCAGCGCACTGTTGAGGATCGCGTCCTGCTGGGCGTCGGCGCGCAGCTCACGCGCCTTCTGGTCCATCTGCGTCAGCAGCGTCTGCTCGATCTTGGACATCTCTTCGAGCTTGACGCTGTCCTGGTCGTACCAGTCGCGGTACGACGTGTTCGCGTCCTTGATGCTGTCCTTCGCGCCGAGCCAGCGATCCGCGTTGGTGTTCGCGGTGGTGATCTCGGTCTGGCCGCCGTTGAGCGCCCGCATCAGCTCCTTGGTGGAGTCACCGGAGCGGATGGCGGTGAAGCGGCGCAGCGACTCTTCCTCGCTGTCCAGGGCCGACTTGCCGTACTGGCGGTCGTTCTCGGAGAGGTGCGGGCCGCCCTTGGGGTTGGCGAGCGCGGCGCTGAGCACGGCGCGCTGGATGGACGCGTACTCCTTGGCGGAGGAGAACGTGGCGAGCGCGCGGGTGCTCGTGATCATCTCGGGGTTGCTGGTCGCCTGCGCCATGTCCTGGGAGAGCGACAGCAGCGAGGTGATCAGCGCGTCGTAGTTGCCGACGGTCCGGGAGATGTACTCCTTGTCGTCGTACGCGCCCGCGCGGATGTCCTTGATCTTGTCGAGCTGCTTGGAGATGTCGACGAGCGTGCTCCGCACGCCGACCATCGACGGGTCCTCGGGCTTGACCTTGTCCGTGGCCGACTTGAACGCCTGGGCCGCGCGGTCGGTCTGGAGCCGCGGCGCGACGACGCCCTGGTCGTCCTTCTTGTCCCCACCGGTCAGCGGGCCCGCGGACTTGTCCCGCTCCTCCTGGAGCGCGCCGGCGAGCCGGGTGGCCTGCTGCGTCATCTCGGTGAGCAGCTTCATGTGGTCGAGCTGGTCGATCTTCTCCAGCGAGTCCTGGATGCGGAGCGCGCCCAGGGTCGTCGCGGCGACCACGGGGAGGGCCAGCAGGGAGACCAGACGGGTACTGATGCGCCAGTTGCGCAGGGCAATGCGCGGACCGGGGCCGGTCTGCTTCTTCGCCTTCGGCCGCTCGGACGGCTCGCCGCCACTCGGCGCGTCGGCAGCCGCACCGGCAGCTCCGCGGTCGGTCGAACCGCGTGGCTCCGGCTCCGCCGCGGCGTTGCCATCTCTCTTGAAACGTCCCTGCACTAGCGTCGCAACCTCTGGACCAGGCGTCCCTCCGCGAGCGGCGGAACGGTGTCGAGTCGTGGGGGGGGGGGGGGGGCCCCCCCGCGGGGCGGGGGGGGGGGGGGCCCCCCCCCCCCCCCCCCCCCCCCGC
>NZ_JBHVHQ010000132.1:2209-13874 GCF_042800135.1 Streptomyces sp. NPDC057654
CGGTGTCGAGTCGTGGGGGACCGCGCGGCCCCCCATGGCGGTCGTGAGTTCCGGCGCGCCACCCCTCATTCCGACCGCCGCTTCGGCGCTTTTCTCTCGCGCCCATCGCGCGCCGGATGATTCGTACGGCGGTCCGTGGAATTCCAGCACAGTGCAGGATCTCCAACAAGAGCAGCAGTCGTGCAGACGATGTGAGTAACGCTATGTGCGGTGCATGTCACCAGGTGTGCAAAGTCGCGTCCGCGATTTCGGACTTATGGGGATGAGTCGCTCGCGTGTGACGGCTGTCCCGGTAGCGGCGATCGAGAGCGGAACGTCTGGTTCGGTGGTGCAATGTCCGTTTCGCGGGGGTGAGGGTGGGGCCCCATATGCACCTTTTGTCATAGAGCTCGTGAGGAAACTCACATGCTTGTCGTGACTTTCCTCGCGGATCAGTGGGGATAGGGGTGCCTAGCCTTGACGTTTACACAGGCAACGGAAACGACAACCGCGAGGCGGCCCGAGTGAAGAAGACGATGATGTTCCGGAACATAGCCAACCCGCGCCGCACGACCCTCGCGCACCTCAAGGACGCCGAGGAACTGCTGACGCCGGCGCCGGAAGCACCGGAGCACTCCGTCGAACTGCCCACGCAGACGGCCAACCCGCGCCGCACGACGCTGGCGAACGCGCCCAAGGACTAAAAGGGCTGACCGACTAGCTGACCGACTAAAGGGCCGACCGATCGGGCCGAGAACGTCCGCCGCAAAGCCGACACCTCCCCTATCGCCACGAAGCGGCCGGAGCCCCACCGCACCCCGCGTTAGCCTGGAGCGTCAGTCTCCGGCCGACGGACGGCCGGCGGATTCCGAGCAGTGAAAGTGAAGGGGTAGCGGCTTCCCGTGCGCATCGCCAGGTTCTCCATCGACGGCAACGTCGCCTTCGGCGTCGTAGAAGGAGATGTCGAAGAAGCCAGGGCAGGGACCGCCGACGGCGGCCCGGTCCTCGACATCATCAAGGGACACCCCTTCGCCGAGTTCGAACGCTCCGGCCAGAAGGTCCCGCTCAGCAAGGTCCGGCTGCTGCCGCCCGTGCTCCCCAACAAGGTCGTAGCGGTCGGCCGCAACTACGCCGAGCACGCGGCCGAGCTGGGCAACGCCGTCCCCGACGCGCCGTTCGCCTTCTTCAAGCCGTCCACCTCGGTGATCGGCCCCGGCGACCCCATCGCGTACCCCTCCTTCTCCGAAGAGGTGCACCACGAGGCCGAGCTGGCCGTGGTCATCGGGCGGATGTGCCGCGAGGTGCCGCGGGAGCGCGTCAAGGACGTCATCCTCGGCTACACCTGCGCCAACGACATCACCGCGCGCGACGTCCAGAAGCGCGAGAAGCAGTGGGCGCGGGCCAAGGGCTTCGACACGTCCTGCCCGCTGGGCCCGTGGGTGGAGACCGAACTGGATCCGTCGGACCTCGGGATCATGTGCACCGTCAACGGCGAACAGCGCCAGCTGGGCCGCACGGGCGAGATGATCCACTCCATCGAGGACCTGATCGTCAACATCACCGAGGCGATGACGCTGCTCCCCGGCGACGTCGTCCTCACCGGCACCCCGGCGGGTGTCGGACCCCTCAGCGTCGGCGACGAGGTCGCCGTCACCATCGAAGGCATCGGCACTCTCACCAATAAGGTGATCAAGCGTGGTTAGCGCAACCCCCTCTTCCGTGCGTGTTCGTTTCTGTCCCTCGCCGACCGGCAACCCCCACGTGGGCCTGGTCCGCACCGCCCTCTTCAACTGGGCGTTCGCGCGTCACCACCAGGGCACCCTGGTCTTCCGCATCGAGGACACCGACGCGGCCCGCGACTCCGAGGAGTCGTACGAGCAGCTGCTCGGCGCGATGCGCTGGCTGGGCTTCGACTGGGACGAGGGCCCCGAGGTCGGCGGCCCGCACGAGCCGTACCGGCAGTCGCAGCGGATGGACATCTACCGCGACGTCGCCCAGAAGCTCAAGGAAGCCGGCCACGCGTACGACTGCTACTGCACGACGGAGGAGCTGGACGCGCGGCGCGAGGCGGCGCGCGCGGCGGGCAAGCCGTCAGGCTACGACGGCACGTGCCGCGACCTGAGCGCCGAGCAGGTCGAGACGTACCGGGCCGAAGGCCGGACGCCGATCGTCCGCTTCCGCATGCCGGACGAAACGATCACGTTCACGGACCTGGTGCGCGGAGAGCTGACGTTCACCCCGGAGAACGTGCCGGACTACGGGATCGTACGAGCCAACGGCGCACCGCTGTACACGCTGGTCAACCCGGTCGACGACGCGCTGATGGAGATCACGCACGTACTGCGCGGCGAGGACCTGCTGTCCTCGACGCCGCGCCAGATCGCGCTGTACAAGGTGCTGACGGAACTGGGCATCGCGAAGGCGACGCCGGAGTTCGGGCACCTCCCGTACGTCATGGGCGAGGGCAACAAGAAGCTCTCCAAGCGCGACCCGCAGGCGTCCCTGAACCTCTACCGCGAGCGCGGCTTCCTGCCGGAGGGGCTGCTGAACTACCTCTCGCTGCTCGGCTGGTCCTTCTCCGCCGACCAGGACGTCTTCTCGGTCGAGGAGATGGTGGCGAAGTTCGAGATCGAGGACGTCAACGCCAATCCGGCGCGCTTCGACCTGAAGAAGGCCGAGGCGATCAACGCCGACCACATCCGGCAGCTGGACCCGGCGGCCTTCGCGGCGGCCTGCGCGCCGTGGCTGGAGGCCCCGCACGCCAACTGGGCGCCCGAGGACTTCGACCAGGCCGCCTGGGAGGCGATCGCGCCGTACGCGCAGACGCGCGTCACGGTCCTCTCCGACATCACCGCCAACGTCGACTTCCTCTTCCGGCAGACCCCGGTCGAGGACGAGGCGTCCTGGAACAAGGCGATGAAGGACGGCTCCGACGCACTCCTCCGCACGGCCCGCGCCAAGCTGGCGGACGCGGACTGGAGCAGCGCGGAGGCCCTGAAGGAAGCCGTCCTCGCCGCCGGCGAAGAGCACGGCCTCAAACTCGGCAAGGCCCAGGCCCCGGTCCGCGTAGCGGTCACCGGCCGCACCGTAGGCCTCCCCCTCTTCGAGTCCCTCCAGATCCTCGGCCGCGACCGCACGCTCCCGCGCATCGACGCGGCGCTGGCGAAGCTGACGGCCTGACCTGCCGCACGCCACGCAGGGCCCGGAAGTCATATCGGCTTCTGGGCCCTGCGTGCGGTCAGAGGGGAGTACGCACTCACCGACACCGGCCCGTGCCGATGGGGTTGTTGTCGGCGTCGTAGGCGTTGCCCTCCGCGTCCCGGAAGACCATGCCGTCGGTGTCCCCCTCCGCCATGCGCTTGATCGTCTGTTCCACCTCGTCCAGGTACCCCGGAGTCGCGCAGGCGCAGGCGAAGGGAAACCACTTGTCCACGACATCGTCCAGCGCGGCCTGATCGAAGTCAGCCGCCGCACTGAGCCATTCCTGCTCGAACCCCTGCAACCAGTCGGGCCGCCGCTGAAGAGCCGTACGGATCGCTTCCGGCGTTCTCTCGCAGGAGCCCGGGTCGACTTCGTGGGTCATGATCGGCGACCTCCGGCGGATCTGGGGCAGGGGGACAGGGGCGCCCACGGTAGAGGTACGCGACTCCAGACCGCACCGGGACGCGCGGCGTTACGAGCACGAGCGTTCCGCGACCGCCCCTGCCCGGCAACCTCCCGTCCTGCGCAGCGGGAACACTGTCGATGGACCCTCGACCGGATGGAGCCGTGCGCGCTTCCCTTGGGAAAGAGCCGCGACTTCATGCATCGCGTAGCCAAGGATCTCTGAAGGAGCGAGAGTGAACGCGTATGTCTGGCAGAAGTCCTCGTACAGCACTGAGGGGGCCAACTGCGTCAATGTCGCGGCTGCCCCGGACGGCACGATCCGCCTGCGGGAGAGCGATGCCCCCGATGCGGTTCTGTCCATAGCTTCGGGCGCGCTGCGAGAGTTCTTCGCCGTGATCAAGAGCGATCGGCTGGGCGGCCTGCCCCGGTAGCCGGGAACGGCCGGCAGCGGCCGTATAGCGGACCAGCTAAGGGGAGCGAGATGGACAGTTCTGCCTGGCAGAAGTCCTCCTACAGCAACCAGGGCGCCAACTGCGTCAATGTCACCGCTGCCCCGGACGGCACCGTCCGCCTCCGGGAGGGCGACGCCCCCGACGCGGTCCTTTCCATGGCTCCCGGCGCGCTGCGAGGGCTCCTCGCCGCGATCAAGAGCGACCGGCTGGGCGGCCTGTCCCAGTAGTCGGCCGCGAAGCGGGCGCGCCCCCGGTAGCGTCGTTGGTATGCCGATTCGTGCCGTCCTCTGGGACATCGACGACACCATTTTCGACTACGCCACGGCCGACCGCACCGGCGTGCTGGAGCACCTGCGGGCCGAGGGGCTGCTGGACGCGGGCGGGCCCGGGGCGGAGGCCGTGGTGATGGGGCGGTGGCGGGAGGTTACCGAGGTTCATTGGGCGCGGTTCGAGGCGAAGGAAGTGGATTTTCAGGGGCAGCGCAGAGGGCGGGTGCGGGAGTTTTTGGGGGAGGGGGCCAGTGATGCCGAGGCGGATGCGTGGTTCGCGCGTTATCTGAGGCATTACGAGGCCGCGTGGGCGCTGTTCCCGGACGCGGTTCCGGCGCTCGACGGGCTCACCCCCGGATATCGGCATGGGGTGCTGTCGAATTCCAGCAACCGAAATCAGGACCGCAAACTGCGCGTGCTCGGGGTGCGCGACCGGTTCGAGGTGCTGGTCTGCGCCGACGACCTGGGCGTCAGTAAACCGGAGGCCGGTGCGTTCCACGCGGCGTGCGAGGCGCTCGCGCTGGAGCCCGGCGAGGTCGCGTACGTAGGGGACAGGATCGACATCGATGCGTGCGGGGCCAGGGACGCAGGGCTCACCGGGATCTGGCTGGATCGGGGCGGAGTCTCCGGGGAGCTGCCGGCCGGGGTGACCGGCGTGCGTCGTATCACCGGTCTCGATCAGCTCCCCGCCCTGCTGCGGGGCGATACCCGTTTTGGAGCGCCGTCGCCGATCGGGTAATGTTCTTCCTGCGCCGCCCGAGCGGGCCGAGAGGCCGGAGCGGAAAGCGCAAGCCAAGCAAGGCCCTTCAGGGGGTTGTGTTTTGGTGGGCTATGGTGTAATTGGCAGCACGACGGTTTCTGGTTCCGTTAGTCTAGGTTCGAGTCCTGGTAGCCCAGCAAGAGATCATTATTATCGGATCTCTTGTATTCAGCAGTGCGAGCCCCCGTTGTGTAGCGGCCTAGCACGCCGCCCTCTCAAGGCGGTAGCGCCGGTTCGAATCCGGTCGGGGGTACAGATCCTTTCTCTCCGTCACCTTCGGGTCGCTCCCGGATGCGACGACGCAAGGATCGCTAGGGCCCCCGTTGTGTAGCGGCCTAGCACGCCGCCCTCTCAAGGCGGTAGCGCCGGTTCGAATCCGGTCGGGGGTACTGGTCTATACCATGGGCTATGGTGTAATTGGCAGCACGAGGGTTTCTGGTTCCCTTAGTCTAGGTTCGAGTCCTGGTAGCCCAGCTTCAGACCGCCGAAAGGTATCTGAAAACACGCGGACGCGAGTCCGCACGCTAGCCCCCGTTGTGTAGCGGCCTAGCACGCCGCCCTCTCAAGGCGGTAGCGCCGGTTCGAATCCGGTCGGGGGTACGCATCCAAGAGGCCCTCCGCGTGAGTGGAGGGCTTTTTCATGTGCACCTTCCCCTGCACGTGTGCCGGGATCGATAATCCGTGCATGGCCCAAGCCAACGGTGTGCGCCGCAGGGTCCCGGTCGGGAAGCTGCGCCCCGGCGATCACGCCTGCCTGCTCTTCGCCTCCGAGGAGGAGCGGGTATCCGTCCTGCGGGACTTTCTGACCGGCGGGCTGCGGGATGCCCACAAGATTCTCTATCTGGCCGGCCGCGACGGCCCTTACAGCGCCCGCGAACTGATGGGGCGTCACCAAATCGCCGATGCCGCGACGGGCGCCCGCGGTCAGGTCGAGATCGTCAGCTCCGCCCAACTCTGCCCGGACGACGGGCAGTTGGACACCGAGCTGATGCGCTCCCGGCTCCATGCCGCCTGTGACCGCGCCCGCTCGCAGGGTTACCGCACCCTGCGCATCGCGGGCGACCCCGGCGGCGCGCCCCACGACGCGTACGACCCCGGCCGGCTGCTGCGCTACGAGGCGCTGCTGGCCGAGGAGTTCAGGACGAAGGACACGCTCACCGTGTGCCAGTACGATCTGCGCCGCTGCGACGACGAGGCGGCCGACGCCGTCGAGTCCGCCCACCCCTGGAGCGTGGAAGTGGACCCCCTCGTACAGACCGCCGAGCTGGTCGTCGTCCGTACGTACCGCCCACCGGGACTGCGCATCGAAGGCATCGTGGACGCCGCCGCGCACCGGCACATGCGGGAGGCCCTCCAGACGGTCGCCGCCGTGCGGGGCGACGTCCGGCTGGACATGGCGCGGGTGGAGTTCCTCGACCTCGGCGGGCTGCGGCTGCTGATGGCCTTCGCCCGTGCCCGCGCCGCCCGCCACTACAGCGTGGAGCTGACGGGGCTGCTGCCGCACCTGCTCCAGGTCATCACCCTCATCGGCTGGGACCGCACCCCCGGCCTGCGACTGGCGGCCACCACCCATGCCTAGCGACCCTGCCATCGACGGATTCATCCACCACGCCTGCCTCTACGGCTCGGACGACGAATTCCTGGCGATGGCCGTGCCGTTCGCCGAGCTGGGCCTCGCGGCGGGGGAGCCGGTGCTGGCCGCGACCACCGCCGCCAACATCGCCGCGCTGCGCGCCGCGCTCGGCGGCCGGGCGTACGCGCTCGACACCGCCGAGACCGCCTTCTTCGGCCGCCGCCCCGTGGAACGGGTCTCCGCCTTCCTCCGCTACCACGCGCGCCGCGCGGTGCCGGGCCGCCGGATGCGCATGATCGCCGAGCCCGTGTGGAGCGGGAGGTCCGCGCACCAGGTCGCCGAGTGGCAGCGGATGGAGGCCGGGCTCAACGTGCTGCTGGCCGAGCTGCCGGTGTGGATGATCTGCCCGTACGACACCCGTGCCGTGCCGGAGCGGGTGGCGACGGCCGCCCGGGCCACCCACCCGGGGCTGATGGACGGCGCGCGGCTGCTGCCGTGCGCCGAGTACGCCGCGCCGGGGGAGTACGCGGTGGCCGTCGCGCCCGATCTGCCGCCCCCGCCGGCCGGTGCGCCGGGGGTCGGGCCGACCGCCGACGCCCCCGCCGTACGCCGCTTCGCCCGCGAACGCGCCGCCGCTGCCGGGCTCTCCGGCCCCCGCCTCGCGCTCGCCGAACTCGCCGTCCACGAGGCCGCGGGTTATCTGCTCGCCGCTCCGGGCGCCCGCGTCTCGGCCCGGATATGGACGGAACCGGGCGCCCTGGCCTGCGAACTGCTCCGGCATGCCCCGGACAGCGCCCCGCCGCCGGTCTTCGCGGGCTTCCATCCGCCCGGCGCCGCCCCGGACGCCGCGGACGGCCTCTGGCTCGCGCGCAGCCTCAGCGAATACATGGAGATCCGCGGGGACGGGCCCTGGACCCGCGTCACCCTGCATATCGCGGGGCCTCGGGACGCCGAGCGCCTGTGACGAGAGGAGGTCGCGGCGTCTCATAGGGGCGCGTGTACGTACCTGGTCCGCGGCGCGGCCCCGGCCCGTACGAGCGGCAAGGCGCCCTCCGCGGCCGGCCGTCAGGTCAGCCCGTGCGCCGCAGCGCCTCGCTGAGCCGGCCCGCCGCGTCGATGACGGCCTGGGCGTGCATGCGGCCGGGGTGGCGGGTCAGGCGCTCGATGGGGCCGGATACGGAGACGGCGGCGACGACGCGGTTGGAGGGGCCGCGCACCGGCGCGGAGACGGAGGCGACACCCGGCTCGCGCTCGCCGATGGACTGGGCCCAGCCCCGGCGGCGTACGCCCGAGAGCGCGGTGGCCGTGAAGCGCGCGCCCTGGAGCCCGCGGTGCAGCCGCTCCGGCTCCTCCCAGGCCATGAGGACCTGGGCCGCGGAACCCGCCTTCATCGGCAGCGTGGAGCCGACCGGCACCGTGTCCCGCAGTCCGGACAGCCGTTCCGCCGCCGCCACGCAGATCCGCATCTCGCCCTGCCGGCGGTAGAGCTGGGCGCTCTCGCCCGTCACGTCCCGCAGGTGGGTGAGGACCGGGCCGGCCGTCGCGAGCAGCCGGTCCTCGCCCGCCGCCGCGGCGAGCTCGCTCAGCCGCGGGCCGAGGATGAACCGGCCCTGCATGTCCCTGGCCACCATCCGGTGGTGTTCGAGGGCCACCGCGAGGCGGTGCGCCGTGGGGCGCGCGAGCCCGGTCGACGCGACCAGTCCGGCAAGGGTGGCCGGCCCCGACTCCAGCGCGCTCAATACCAGAGCCGCCTTGTCGAGAACGCCGACGCCGCTAGAGTTGTCCATGAAACGATACTCGCGTCTCACACTGTGAAACGCAAGTTCAATTTTCTCCGAGAAGCGCGAACCTGGTCGACAGCACCCCGCAGACATACGAGTTGGGTCGGCGGCGACGCCGGCCGGAGGGACAGCGATGGGACGGACACTGGCGGAGAAGGTATGGGACGACCATGTCGTCACGCGCGCCGAGGGCGAGCCCGACCTCCTCTTCATCGATCTCCACCTGCTGCACGAGGTGACCAGCCCGCAGGCCTTCGACGGCCTGCGCAAGGCCGGTCGCGCGGTCCGCCGCACGGACCTCACCATCGCGACGGAGGACCACAACACCCCCACGCTCGACATCGACAAGCCGATCGCGGACCCCGTCTCGCGCGTCCAGTTGGAGACGCTGCGCAAGAACTGCGCGGACTTCGGCGTCCGGCTGCACCCGCTCGGCGACGTCGAGCAGGGCGTCGTCCACGTGGTGGGCCCCCAGCTCGGCCTCACCCAGCCCGGCACCACCGTGGTCTGCGGCGACAGCCACACCTCCACGCACGGCGCGTTCGGCGCGCTGGCCTTCGGCATCGGCACCAGCCAGGTCGAGCATGTGCTGGCCACCCAGACACTGCCGCTGGCCCCCTTCAGGACCATGGCGGTCACGGTCGAGGGCGAGCTGGCCGACGACGTCACCGCCAAGGACCTGATCCTCGCCGTCATCGCCCGCATCGGCACGGGCGGCGGCCAGGGGTACGTCATCGAGTACCGCGGCCCGGCCATCGAGAAGCTCTCGATGGAGTCCCGGATGACCATCTGCAACATGTCGATCGAGGCCGGCGCCCGGGCCGGCATGATCGCCCCGGACGCGACCACCTTCGACTACCTGAAGGGCCGCGCGCACGCCCCGCAGGGCGCCGACTGGGACGCGGCGGTCGAGTACTGGAAGACGCTGCGCACCGACGAGGACGCGGTCTTCGACCACGAGGTGGTCATCGACGCCGCCGCGCTCGCGCCGTTCGTCACCTGGGGGACCAACCCCGGGCAGGGCGCGCCGCTGTCCGCCAGCGTCCCCGACCCCGCTTCGTACGAGGACGCTTCGGAGCGGTTCGCCGCCGAAAAGGCCCTGGAGTACATGGGTTTGACGGCGGGTCAGGCACTGCGCGACATCACCGTGGACACTGTCTTCGTAGGTTCATGCACCAACGGCCGGATCGAGGACCTGCGCTCCGCGGCCGCCGTCCTGGACGGCCGCCGCGTCGCCGACGGCGTCCGGATGCTGGTCGTGCCGGGCTCCGTACGGGTCTCGCTCCAGGCCGTGGCGGAGGGGCTGGACAAGGTGTTCACCGCCGCCGGGGCCGAATGGCGGCACGCCGGATGCTCGATGTGCCTGGGCATGAACCCGGACCAGCTCGCCCCCGGCGAGCGCTCCGCGTCCACCTCCAACCGCAACTTCGAGGGCAGGCAGGGCAAGGGCGGACGCACCCATCTGGTCTCCCCGCCGGTCGCCGCCGCCACCGCCGTGCTCGGCCATCTGGCCTCGCCCGCCGACCTGTCCGACGTCCCGACTCTCGTGGAGGCCTGAGCGCCATGGAAGCTTTCACCACGCACACCGGGCGGGCCGTCCCGCTGCGCCGCAGCAACGTGGACACCGACCAGATCATCCCCGCGCACTGGCTGAAGAAGGTCACCCGCGACGGCTTCGAGGACGGGCTCTTCGAGGCGTGGCGCAAGGACCCGGAGTTCGTGCTCAACCGTCCGGAGCGCGCGGGCGCCTCGGTGCTGCTGGCCGGACCCGACTTCGGCACCGGCTCCTCCCGCGAGCACGCCGTCTGGGCGCTCCAGAACTACGGCTTCCGGGCCGTCGTCTCCTCCCGCTTCGCCGACATCTTCCGCGGCAACTCGCTGAAGAACGGTCTGCTGACCGTCGTGCTCCCGCAGGACACGGTGGAGATGCTGTGGAAACTCACCGAGACGGACCCCGCCACGGAGGTCACCGTGGACCTCGTCGCACGCCAGGTGCGGGCCGAGGGCATCACGGCTGATTTTGCGCTTGACGAGAACGCGCGTTGGAGGCTGCTGGAGGGGCTGGACGACATCGACCTGACCCTGCGGCAAGGCGACGAAATCGCGGCGTACGAAGGGAAGCGGCCCTCTTTCAAGCCCTCCACGACCGTCCTCTGAGGCCCTTGCCGGGACCCTGATTTCCGCTGTCCACCCGGCGTTTGACATGATGCGCCCCCTGTCTTCGGACAGGGGGCGCATCGGCTTGTTGAGGCCCCGTGAAGCGACAACTCGCCTCAGATGGCACAATCGGTGCATGGAACGCGACAGCCAACTCAAGCTCTATGGGCTCGTTGCCGACCAACTGAAGGAAGCGCACACAAGGGTGCGCACACTGCAAGTCCCGGAGGGCGTACGGATGGCGCTGTCCCGGAAGCTGCTGGCCATCACGGCCGCGGCGAAGCACGATCTCTCAGGCGCGGCAAAGCGTCTGGACCGGTTGATGAACGACCTCGACGAGGGCCGTTTCCCCCCAGAACGCGACACCGACGGAACTCGATGATGGTCGAGTTCGTTGCGGCACAAGGGTGATTAGACCGTTTCGTGTTTGATTTGCGGTATATATCTGCCTAACGTGCGAAAAGGCTGGAACGCATTCGTTCCAGCAATGTCTCCGAAGGGGAAGACGTGAACAAGGCGCAGCTCGTTGAAGCGATTGCCGACAAGGTAGGCGGCCGTCAGCAGGCCGCAGACGCTGTCGACGCGGTACTCGACGCGATCGTCCGTGCAGTTGTCTCCGGCGACCGGGTCTCGGTCACCGGTTTCGGCTCGTTCGAGAAGGTCGACCGCCCGGCCCGGTACGCCCGCAACCCGCAGACGGGTGAGCGGGTGCGGGTCAAGAAGACCTCCGTGCCCCGCTTCCGCGCGGGCCAGGGCTTCAAGGACCTGGTGAGCGGCTCGAAGAAGCTCCCGAAGAACGACGTGGCCGTCAAGAAGGCCCCCAAGGGCAGCCTCTCGGGCGGATCTTCCACCCGTACGACCGCCAAGGCCGCGGCCAAGAAGGCCACCGCCAAGAAGGCGACGGCGAAGAAGACCACCGCGAAGAAGACCACCGCGACGGCCGCGAAGAAGACCACGGCGACCGCGAAGAAGGCGGCGACCAAGGCCACCGCGAAGAAGGCGGCGCCCGCCAAGAAGGCCACGGCCACGGCCACCAAGGCCGCCGCCAAGAAGGCCACGCCGGCGAAGAAGGCGGCGACGGTCAAGAA
>NZ_JBHVHQ010000133.1:0-13864 GCF_042800135.1 Streptomyces sp. NPDC057654
CCCGCGCGGCGTCGACGACGCCGGTGGGCAGCGGCGTGGGCCGGGAGCCGAGCACCGCCGCCGCGCCGGCCCGGCCGGCCAGGGCGGCGTAGTCATGGCCGTCGGCGTGCTCACCGGCGAAGGCAACGAAGAGGCCGCCCGGCTCGGCCCGCCGTCCGTCGAGCACGGCGGGCGCGGTCACCGTCACGCCCGCGTCGCCCGCGTCGCCCGCGTCGCCCGTGACCGTACCGCCGACGATTCCGGCGATCTCGCCGAGGCTGAGCGGGATCATGACGGGGTCCGGGCGTCGCGGCGGCTGAGAATGCGGAGTTCGGCGGAGGGCGGTTCGCTGTAGGTCATGCAGCCAGTGAAAACAGCGCGATGTTGCCGTCGCGTATGCGCTTTTCGATATGCTCACGAAATGCCGTCGGCGCGACACGACGCTGCCTCCAGGTAACGTATCGCCCGCATATCGAAATCCGCATACGCTCCGGCAACACCGGGCCGTCTTCACTGGTTCCATGCCCCACAGCGAACCAGCCCGCACAGCAGACCTCCGCCGCACCACTCAGCCGTCGACGGACTCTTCCTCATCCTCCTCGGCCGTCTCCTCGGTGGGGATCACGGTCTATGGATGCGGCCAGGACGAGGCCGCGTTGTTCCGGGAGACGGCGCCCCGCTTCGGGATAGCGCCGACCATCACGGAGGCCCCGCTGTCCGAGGCCAACGCCGATCTGGCCGCCGGAAACCGGTGCGTCAGCGTGGGCCACAAGACACGGATCACCAACCCCGCTCTTCTCGCGCTCAGTCGGGCCGGCGTGGCGTACCTCTCCACCAGGAGCATCGGCTGCAACCACCTCGATGCGGAATACGCGGAGAGCATCGGAATCTCCATCGGAAACGTCGCCTATTCACCTGACAGTGTGGCCGACTACACGCTGATGTTGATGCTGATGGCGCTCCGGAACGCGAAATCCACGCTCCGCCGCGCGGACATGCACGACTACCGGCTGCACGACGTGCGCGGGAAGGAACTGCGCGACCTGACCGTCGGGGTGATCGGAACGGGCCGCATCGGCTCGGCCGTCGTGGACAGGCTTCAGGGTTTCGGCTGTCGCATACTCGCCTATGACAGCCGCCCCAAGACGGCCGCCGATCACGTTTCTCTCGACGAGCTGCTGCGGCTGAGCGACATCGTGACGCTCCATGCGCCGCTCACCCCGGACACGCACCATCTTCTCGACCAACAGCGCATCGGGCGGATGAAGCGCGGCGCGTTCGTCATCAATACGGGACGCGGCCCGCTGCTGGACACCGAGGCCCTTGTTCCGGCGTTGGAGAGCGGCAGATTGGGCGGGGCGGCGCTGGATGTCCTCGAAGGCGAGGAGGGAATCTTCTACGCCGACTGCCGGGACGGCCGCATCAGGAGCAAATCGCTGCTGCGGCTTCAGGAGATGCCGAATGTGTTCATCAGCCCGCATACCGCCTATTACACGGACCACGCCCTGAGCGACACCGTCGAGAACTCCATCATCAATTGCCTCGCGTTCGAAAGCAGGAATCAGCATGGCTAGGCTGAAGGTCGGCATCGTCTTCGGAGGCTGTTCCGAAGAGCACTCCGTCTCCGTCAAGTCCGCGCGGGAGGTCGCGCGGAACATCGATACGGACACATACGAGCCGCTCTATATCGGGATCACGCGGAGCGGTGCCTGGAAGCTCTGCGACGGGCCTGAAGCGGACTGGGAGAACGGCAGCGGCCGCCGGGTGGTGCTGTCGCCGGACCGGGACGCGCCCGGACTGCTCGTGCTGGAGCAGGGGCGGTACGCAACGGTCCCGCTGGACGTCGTGCTGCCCGTGCTGCACGGCAAGCTCGGCGAGGACGGCGCGATACAGGGGCTGCTGGAACTCTCCGGAATCCCCTATGCGGGGTGCGACATCCAGAGCTCCGCTCTGTGCATGGACAAATCCCTCGCCTATACCGTGGCCCGAAGCGCGGGCATCGCCACACCGGACTTCTGGACCGTCACGGAGGACGACGACATCGATCCCGACCGGCTCGGCTATCCCGTCTTCGTGAAGCCCGCCCGTTCCGGATCGTCCTTCGGCGTCAGCAAGGTGTCCCGGAAAGAGGAACTGCCGGCCGCGGTCGAAGCCGCGAGGAAGTACGACGCGAAGGTGCTGATCGAGAAGGCCGTCGTCGGCAGCGAGATCGGCTGCGCCATCCTGGGGAACGGCGCGGACGTGTTCGCGGGCGAGGTGGACCGGATCGCCCTCTCCCACGGCTTCTTCAAAATCCACCAGGAGTCCGCCCCGGAAAGCGGCTCCGAGAACTCCACGCCGATCGTGCCCGCCGACATCCCGGAGGCGTCGCGCTCGCTCGTCCAGGAGACGGCGAAGGCCATATACCGCGCCTTCGGATGCAGGGGGCTCGCGCGGGTGGACATGTTCCTCAAGGAGGACGGCGGAGTGGTCCTCAATGAGGTCAACACACTGCCCGGCATGACCTCGTACAGCCGCTATCCGAGGATGATGGCGGCGGCGGAGGTACCGCTCTCGGAAGTGATCGACCGGCTGGTGTCGCTGGCGCTGACGGGGAAGAGCCGATGACAGAGGATTTCGTCTTCGTGGACGAACTCGTGCCCGGAATACGCTGGGACGCCAAGTACGCCACCTGGGACAACTTCACCGGCAAACCAGTGGACGGATACCTGGCGAACCGCATAGTCGGCACGCGGGCCCTGTGCGCGGCGCTGGGAGCGGCGCGGGAAAGGGCCGAGGGCCTCGGGTTCGGTCTGCTCCTCTGGGACGGCTACCGCCCGCAACGCGCCGTGGACTGCTTTATGCGCTGGTCTCAGCAGCCGGAGGACGGGCGGACGAAGCCGCGGCACTACCCGAATATCGACAGGGCCGAGATGTTCGACCGGGGGTACGTGGCCGCCAAGTCGGGCCACAGCCGCGGCAGTACCGTCGACTTGACGCTGTACCACCTGTCCACCGGTGAGCTGGCTCCCATGGGCGGCGGCCACGACCTGATGGATTCCGTCTCGCACCACGGGGCCGGCGGGGTCACGCGGGCCGAAGCGGCGAACCGCCGTTCCCTGCGGTCCGTCATGGACGGAGCCGGATTCAGCGCGTACGCCTGCGAATGGTGGCATTACACACTGAAAACGGAACCGCATCCCGACACCTATTTCGATTTCCCCGTCGCGTAGCGGAGGCCGGGCCGGCCAGGGGCGGCGAGCCCCGAAAGCGTTCCCGGAGGGTGGCGAAGTGAGGCGAAGGGCACGTGAGTTCACTCTTACGGGTGGCGCTGCATTGAGCAGGGTTGCCCATGGGTAGTAGGTCGGCATCAGTGGCGAACGGTCGGCCTGGGCCACGGCCCCTTGGAAGGGCGTGCGGTGAGCGTGAGGGAAATGCGCCGGTTCCGGCGCGATCCGCTGAGGTACATCGAGGACCGGGCGCGCCGGAGTCCGGCCGCGGTGTTCCAACTCCCATGGGGCGCCTGGTGCGTACGGGACACCGAGCAGGCGCTCACGGTGCTGCACGACCCGATGTTCCACGGCGGCATGTCCACCTTCTTCGGGGACATGCTGCCATCGCGGGCCGCACAGACCGCCCTCGGCCGCGCCGTCCGGAATCTGGTACGGGCGCACGTACCGGCCTACCGTCAGAGCCTGTCCGAGGCGGCGGCCGGGCTCGGCCCGGTCAGCCGGTGGCCCGGGGCGGGGCCGATGCTGGTGTACCGGTGTACGGCGGACGTGCTGCTGCACCCCGGTGCCCCTCCGGCGCTGCGGCGGCAGTTGGAACAGGCCGTGGCGGCCGGGCTGACCGCCCGCCAGCCGCGGATGCGGGAGCGGGCACGGGCCGAAGTGCTGCGCCCCAAGCTGCTGGCCGCGATCACCGAGCAGGTCCGCGTCCGCCGGGCGGAGGGGAACTGGGCGGAGGGGTCCCTGGCGGGCGAGCCGCGCGATGTGCTGGATGCCGTGATCGCCGCCTGCCCCGACGAGCTCCCCGACGGGACGGCGGCGAATCTGTACGTGCTGCTGTTCCAGTCGATCGTGGGCAACATCGGCTACGCGGTGGCCTGGGCGCTCCTGCTGGCCTGCGTCCACCATCCGTCCGGCCCGCCCTGGCCGTGGCCCGCCGATTGGCTGGTGCGTGAGGCCGGCCGCTGCCGCCCGTTCGTCTGGATGGTCGGCCGGCCCGTACCCCACGCCCTCGAATTCGGCGGTCTGCCGTTCGCGGCGGGCACGGTCCTCTCGGTCAGTCCCTACCTGCTGCACCACGACCCGCACCGCTGGGACCGTCCCGAGATGTTCCGGCCCGAGCGCTGGAACGAGCCGGGCGGCCAGGGCCCCTATCTCCCCTTCAGCGCGGGCCCGTTCACCTGCGCCGGCGCGGCCGTCGCGCACACCTTCATCACCGAGGCGGTCGCCGTCCTGGCCCAGGACGCCCGCCTGACCGTCAGCGGCGGCGACGCCCGCCCCCTGATCTCCGGTTCCGTCCTCCCCCGGCCTTTCACCCTGCACCGCACCCTCAAGACCCCCGTCAGACCCGCGCCGACGAAGGGATCAGGTCCGCGCTGACGAAGGGAGGTGAATCACGTGTTCGCAGCTATCCGACGCATCATCCGGAACAAGCCCGCCAGTCACTGGGAGCCGATCGTCTGGCTCTAGGAGTCCGGCCCGCTCTGGTGGCTCGTACGCCCTGGCCCACGGCGTGCGAGCCACCTCGCCATTTCCGGCCGCCTCCGTCCACATCTGCTCAGCAGTCCCTGCATTCTCTGGCGACTGACTATTCGTCACTTATCCATTCCATTACTGCGTGCCCAGCGGGCCCATATGTTCCGGGGGCATCATTGGCGTACTCGACACCGGACTACAGGTGTGGGATAGTCGCTTTCGGCTGTATCTTGTTGAACAGACACAGACATTATCGCGGGGCAGTGGGTCGACAAACGTGTACGTCCAGGAAGTTGCGCGCACCACCTGGCGTTGAGGAGCACGAGTTGCCCATATTCAGGCGCTTGGTGTCGCCCGAGGGGCGTATCTGGGAGACCGGCGATATCGTGGCCCGCATATTCGGCGCCATCGAATTCTTTGCGCGCCGCGGCATCGGACCCGGTTCGCGGGTGATGATGAGCGGGGCGAATTCCCCGGAATGGGCCGTGAATTTGATCGCGCTCATCCACCTGGACGCTTCGGTGGTCTTCGCCGATCACCGAGCCGCCCCGGCACGGAAATCGCAGATCCGCGCCCAGGCGCGCGTGGTGCTGGACATCGGCGACGGTACGGGCGACATCGCGGCGCAGTGGCCCGTATCCGCATCGGCCACGACTCCGGCCACGGCCCCTGCTACGCCCCCTGCGGATGTGCCCGATGCCGCGGCGTGGGCGCGGCGCCGGGACGCCGCGATCTCGTGGTCGTCCGGTACGACGGGCGCCCCCAAGGGCATCGTCCGCTCCGGCCGTTCGATCCTGGACAACCTCGCGCTCAGCGCGGAGCGCATGGGGTACCGCCCCGATGACGTCTTCCTGCCCGTCCTGCCGTACTCCCACCAGTACGGCCTGTCGCTGGTCCTGAGCTGGTGGCTGGGCGGCGGCACGCTGGTGGTCCACGGGCCGGACGCGCGCCTGGACCGGATGCTCACGCTCGGCGCGGACCACGGCCTCTCCATCGTCGACGCCGCCCCGTCGACCTACTACAGCCTGCTCAATCTGCTCGACCGCCGTCCCGCCCTCGCGAACGCGCTGGAGACGGTACGGGCCTGGTGCGTCGGCGGCGCACCGCTGGGGCGCGACCTGGCGGCGCGGTTCCACGCCCGTACAGGCCGGCGCCTGCTCGACGGCTACGGAGCGACCGAGGTGGGGAACATCGCACTGGCAGCCCCTGCCGATCCGGTCGGGTGCGGCACGCCGCTGCCCGGCGTGGCCGTCGAGGTCCACGACGAGCACGGCAGGCCGCTGCCCAGCGGCCGGATCGGCCAACTCGTCGTGCGCAGCGACGGCCTGATGACCGGCCATCTGGGCGCCGGCGGCGAGATCGTTCCGGTTCCCGGGCCCGTACACCGCACCGGGGACATCGGTCTGCTCGACGACGCCGGGCGCGTCTTCCCCATCGGGCGCAAGCGCGCCGTGCACCGTGACGGCCACACGCTCTACCCCGACCACCTCGCCGAGCGGGCCGCCGCGTCGGCCGGCGCTCGGACGGAGGTCGTCGCCGTCCCCGACGAGCGGCGGGGCTGTCATCTGGTGTTCGTGATCGCGGACCCGGACGGTCGCGAGCCCGCGCACTGGAAGCGGGTGCTGCGCCCCGTGTTCGCCCGCTACGAGCAGCCCGACCGCATCGTCGTGCTTCCGTCGCTGCCCCTCACGAGTACGGGAAAGCCCGACCTGGCCGTTCTGGAGAAGATCGCCATGACCTCGCTGCCCGCGCCGCACCATACGGCTGCCGACGCTGCTGCGCCCGAACCTGCCGCCCTCGGCGCGACCGGCTATCGCATCCCCTTCGCCGACCGTCTCGACGCGCTGCGCGCGGTGCGCCGGTACGTGGCCGACAACGCAGATGACACGGACCGTACAGACAGCACAGACACGGTGATGGGAATTCTGACCGAGATGTCGCCCCACCGCACCGCCGCCGCGGAGATTCGTTCGTTCCTCGCCGCTCTCGACGGAGCGCAGGAGGAAATTCTACGGACCCGGCCCGGCCTCGTGCCACGGGCCGCGGTGTTCACGCCCTCCAACATTCCGCTCTATTCGTACGCGCTGTACATGCTCGTGGCGTCCCTCTACACCGACAGAATCGCCTTTCGGCCGTCCTCCGCGATCGAAAGCCAGATGCGGCGCTTACACGCTCTCCTGGCGCCGGTCCATGGATTGCCCGTCGAGTTGTGCGAACTCAGCCGGCGCAAGTTCGTCACGGGCCCGGCGCGCGAGGCGGACCTCATCGTCTTCACCGGCAATTACTCCAACGCCGAGACCGTCCGCGAAGGGCTGGCGGAGGACCAGCTCCTTCTCTTCTTCGGTCGCGGCATCAACCCCTTCGTGATCGCGCCCGACGCCGACCTCAAGCACGCCGTGCGGGACGTCACGAGAATACGTCTCCACAATTCGGGACAGGACTGCTTCGGTCCCGACGTCGTGTTCGCGCCGCAGGGCCGCACCGAGGAGTTCGTCGATCTGCTCTCCGCCGAGCTGTCGTCGCTGCGTTTCGGGCGGAACAGCGACCCCGCCGCCGACTACGGTCCCCTCTGCTACGACTCGGCGCTGGTGAACTGCTCCGACTACCTCGTACGTCACGTGAGCCGCATCCGGCACGGCGGGCGCATCGATCTGCGGTCCCGCAGGGTCGAACCGACCGTGCTGTTATGGGCCTTCGACGACAAGATTCCCCTTGACGAGATGTTCGCCCCGGTGTTCAACGTCGTGGCCTACCCCAGTGCGCGGCGGCTGCGGGAACGGCTGGCGAGCCCGTTCTTCGGCGAACGCGCGCTGGGCGCGATGGTCTACGGACACGACCCGGAGACGGTGGAAGTCCTGGCGAAGCGGCACCGGACCTGTGTCGACCACACACTGCTCGACGCCGAGGACGGCAACCGCCCGTTCGGCGGCTTCGGCATGATGGCGAACTACGTCGCGTACGGCGGCGAGCGGCACGCCGAACCGCTGCTCATGTCGCAGGCCGTGGCGGAGAACCTCCCGGCGTCCGCTCCTGTCGCCGTGCGTGGGACGTGTCCCCGGTGAGCGAGGCGCGGGTGAACGAGGCGCGAGGGAACGGACCTCAGGCGGGCAAAGCGTGCGACGGCCGGGTGCGCGTGCGGTACGGCGACGCGTGGTCCGCGATCGTCGACGTGCTGGTGGCGAACGAGGTGGACACCTGCTTCGGACTGCCCGGCGACGACCTGGAGTTGCCGCGAGCCCTCGACGCGGCCGGACTGGACCTCGTACCGTGCCGTGACCAGCGCAACGCGATGTACATGGCGACCGGCTACGCCCTGCAATCGGGCCGGATCGCCGTATGCGCGCTGGGCAAGGGCCCGGCTGTCACGCACGCGGCCACGGGGCTGCTGGAGGCGCGGGAGTCCGGTGCGCCGGTTCTCGTACTCGCCGCGGGCGCGCCCGAACGGCGCCGGGGCAGCGGCGGATTCCAGGAGCTGGACCAGGTCGCCGTGGTGGCGCCCCTCGTGCGGTGGGCTCACCGGGCGGGCCACCCGGACCGGGTCGTCCCCGCGACGGTGACGGCGCTGACCCGAGCCGTGGGGCCGCCGGCCGGGCCCGTGTACCTGGAGGTGCCCGACGACGTCCGCACGGCGGAGGTCATCGTCACCGGACCGCTGCCGACGCTGCCCGAACCACTGATCCTTGAGCCCGTCCCCGTCATCCCGGGACCGGCGCTGGAGGCGATGCGCGCCAGCCGGCGCCCAGTGGTGCTGGTGGGCGGCGGAATGCGGCACCGCAACGGCGGCGGCGTGGTCGAGGGATTCGCCGAACGCCTCGGCGCGGCGCTCTTCACCACCGCGTCCGGCCGCGGCGCCGTCGACGAGCACCACCCGCTGTTCTGCGGCGTGGCGGGCCTCTACGCCGCGGCCCCGGCCCGTGAACTGTGGTCCTCCTGCGATCTGGTGGTGTCGCTCGCCGGGCGACTGGAGGAGACGGCCGTCGAAGGCGGGACGCCGTGGCCCCCGGTCCCGGTGGTGCAGGTCAACATCGATCCCGGCGGGCTGTCGGCCGAGTTCTGGGGCCCGCGCGTGCTCGGGGACGCCCGGCACGCCGTGCTCGGCTGGTCGCGGGCGCTGGACGAGGACCGTAAGGCCGAAGAGACAACGGAGGCAGTGTGGGCGAACGACATCGCCGCCGCCCGGCACGCCATGTCGCTGGAGGCGAAGGCGGAGTCGGCCCGCGCGGCGGCGCTGCCGGGCATCCGCGTCGTCGAACTGCTCGCCGCGCTCGACGCCACCGCCGGTGAGCCCCGCGTACTCGTCCAGGAGAACGGACTCCAGGACATGTGGTCCTACGGTTTCCCCTTCCGCGTCGGCGGCGGATCCGTCGTGCCGTCGGAGCAGACCCCCTTGGGCTTCGGAGCCGCCGCGGCCCTCGGGGTCAAGCGGGCCGCCCCGGACCACGAGGTCACGGCGTTCGTCGGGGACGGGGCGTTCCTCGCGGCCCGCGCGGACATCACGGTCACCGCCGCTGCCCACGGCGGCGTGCTGTACGTGGTGCTGTGCAACGGCGGCTACGGCTGGCTGGACGCCCAGCGCGCCCGCCTCGGCCTCGATGCCGAACGCTTCCCCTTCGTCCGCCCGGACGCGCCGCCGCCCGCGGTGGACGGGTCCGGCATCCACTGCCGGGTGCTGCGCGACAAGGCCGCGCTGACCGAGGAGATCCGCGCCGCGCGGCGGTTCTGCGCGCGGGGCGGCACGGCCGTGCTCATGGTGCCGGTCGCCCGCGACGACATCCTCCCGGCCCTGCGCGACGCGGGGGTGGTTCCCCAGTGACGTACGCGGGAGGGCGGGGCGGCGGCGTACGGGGCCGGGCCCGGCGGCGGGTGATGGTCACCGGGTACGGGGCGGTCACGCCGCTGGGCCACAGCGTTCCCGAGACGTGGGCGGCGATGCTGGCCGGGCACAGCGGCATCGGCAGGGTGGACGACGCGATCGATGTGCCCGGCCTCGGAGTCCGGATCGGCGGCCAGGTCCGCGGGTTCACGCCCGGCCGCTATATGCCCCCGCGGGTCAGCCGGCGCGCCGACCCGTACGCGCAGTACGCCCTCGCCGCGGCGCTGGAGGCGTGCGAGCACGCGGGACTCGTCGTCGACGAGCGCCTCGCCCCGCGCGTCGCGGTGATCATCGGCAGCGGCTACGGACCGGTCGGGTCGATCTACCGCGCCGCGAACACGCTGCGCGACAAGGGACCGCGCGCCATCGGCCCGTTCACCCAGGTCACGACCGCGATGGACAGCGCCGTCGGTGAGATCAGCATGCGGTTGGGCGCCCAGGGGCCCAGCCGTGCGCAGAGCACGGCGTGCGCCAGCGGCGCGGACGCGGTGGGCGCGGGGATGCGCATGATCGGCGATGGGGAGGCCGATGTCGTCCTGGCCGGCGGCGCCGACGCCTGCGTCACCGCCGTCGACCTCGCGGGCAGCGGCAACGCCCGCGCGCTGTCCAAGCGCAACGACGACCCGGCCGCGGCGTGCCGCCCGTTCGACGCGCACCGCGACGGGTTCGTGATGAGTGAAGGAGCTGCCGTGGTGGTGCTGGAGGCCGCCGAGACGGCCGCCGCGCGAGGGGCCGCGGCGCTGGCCGAACTCACGGGGTACGGGGCGACGTCCGACGCCCATCACTGGACCGCGCCGCACCCGGAGGGGCGGGGCGCGTGCCTCGCCGTCGAGGCGGCGCTGCGCGACGCGGGGATAGCGGGGTCGGACGTGGACTACGTCAACGCGCACGGCACCGGAACGCTGCTGAACGACGCCACCGAGGCGGCCGTCCTGCACAAGGTGCTGGGTGACCGTGTCACCCAGATTCCGGTCAGCTCCACCAAGTCGATGACCGGGCACATGATCGGCGCCGCCGGGGCGGTCGAGCTCGTGGCGTCGATCCAGGCCCTCCGCACGGGCGACGTCCCCCCGACCGTCAACTGCGACGAGCCGATCGACCCGGACATCAACTTCGTGCCGCACGAGGCGCAGCACCATGAGCGACTGCGGATCGCGCTCAGCAATTCTTTCGGCTTCGGCGGCCACAACGCGGCTCTCGTGGTCCGAGCGGTATGAGGTCCCGGCCGTGAACAGTGGACTTCCGGAATCGGGTACGGGCGTGGGTACAAGTACGGGTACGGGCGTGGCTACAGGTACGGGGACGGGTGCGGGCGCTCGTACGGGCGTCGGTCCGGCCGTAAGCCGCGTGCCGACTCCCGCCACCGTCACCCGCAGCGGGCCGCTGACCTGGGTACAGCAGTGGCACTGGTTCGAGCGCACCATCCCCTCCCCGCGGCGGGTGAATCCGACGCCGCTCGCCGACCACTGCCACGTACCGCCCCCGGCGACGGTCGCCGACGTCCGGGCGGCGCTCGCGGCCCTCACCGCCCGCCATGAGGCGCTGCGCACCACCGTCGACCCGCTCCGTCCCGTACAGCAGGTCCACCGCGCGGACTGGGCCCCGCTGCCGGTCGACTGCGTCGACGTCCCCGCCGCCGACGCCGACACCCTGGAGGCGGCCACGGCGGCGCTGGCCGCCTGCCCGATCGATCCCGAGCGCGAACCACCGTGGCGGGCAAGGGTGTTGCTGGAGTCGGGAAAGCCGTATGCGGTTCTGCTGGCCGCTCATCATGTGGTGATCGACGGGTGGGGGCTGGCGGTACTGATCAACCAGTTGCACGGTCGGCTGCGCGGCGACGACGCGTCGTCGGAGGGAGCGTGCACGCATCTGCTCGACACGGTCGCCGCCCAGCCCTCACAACGCGCCCGCGCGGCGGAGCGTGAGTGGCTCACGCGTCTCGCGGGCAATCCGACCGGTGTGCTGGCCCCGTTCGGCGGGACCGAGGGCGGCGGCGGGCGGCATCGCCTCCAGTACCGCTCGGTGAGCGCGTACGACGACCTCGATCGCGTCTCCCGGCGCTACGGCGTCAGCCCGGAGACCGTCGTGCTCGCGGCGTTGGCCCATGATGTCGCCGCGCGCACCGGCGAACACCGGTTCCTCGCGTCGGTGGTGGTCTCCAACCGGGCGCGGGCCGCGCTGCGCGGCAGCGTCGGCGTCCGGGCCCTGACGGTTCCGGTGCAGCTCGACCTCCGTCCGGGCGCGGCGTTCGGCGAGGTGGCCGCCTCGGTCGCAGCCGCCTCGTCCGCGGCCTACCGGCACGGTCAGTACCGCCCCGCGGAACTGGTCGCCGCCCAGGCCCGCATGGACCGCCGCCGCGGCGTCGTGACCGTACCCGCCATCGAGTACAACTGCTACTCGTGGCCGCGCGGCTATCTGGCCCCCGTGGAGAACACGCCGCCGGACACGTCGCCGGGCACGTCGCCCGCCTGGATCAGCAGCGCGCCCGACGAGCCCTGCGACACGCTGTACGTCGACCTCGGCCGGGACGGGGGCGTCGTCACCCTCGACGTCACCGTCGGGGACCACCTGCTCGACGCCGAACAGGCCATGGCGCTGCCCGTCCGCCTGTGCGCTCTGCTGCGGGCGCTCGCCGACGGCGCCGACTGCCCGGTTCCGGCGCTCCCGCTCGCGCCGGCCGCCGCCGGATGGTGGCGCGCCCCGCAGGGCTGGGTGCGCCCGGCCATGGTCGAAGAGGTGTTGCGCGGCCATTCCGGAGTGCTCGGCGTGACGGTGGCGCCTGAGGGGGACGGAAGCGGAGGTGGTACGGGCGTACGCGACGCGCCGCATCTCGTCGCGTACGCGCGTACCGCCCCTGATGTCACCGTCGCCGACCTGCACCGCCACGTCCTGGACCATCTCGGCGAAGTGGCCGGCATCTTGGCGCCCGGACGCTACGTGCTGTCCCCGGCCGGTCCCGAACACGGCGGTCCTGCGGTCCAGTTGCGCACCGACACCAGCGGCACACGGGCCCCACTGGTCCCGTCGCGCCCACCCGAGACGCACGCCGAATGGGCTCTCGCCGCTGCCATGGCCGCCGTCGACCCTTCCTCCTTCGGCAGATCCGCCGCCGTGGACATGAACCGCTGCCTCGCCGATCACGGGATCACCCTCGTCGCCGTCCCCCGTCTGCTGGCGCTGCTCCGCCAGTCCGGTCTCACCGGGGTCGCGTCGGACGAACTGGCGGGAACGGCCTCGCTCGGCCACCTCGCCGCCGCCCTGGAGCCCCTGCCGCCCCGCGCCCCTCATGGAGGAGAAGCCTCGCCATGACCGCGTCCCGTATGTCCCGTACGTCCCGTACCCCCGCACCGTCGTCCGTGGACCGCCTGGCCCCGTGGGCCTTCGCCGCTTTCGTCGAGGCGAACGCGCACGAGACGGCGTACCGCCCGCCGGTGGTGGACGGCCCCGTCGGAGCGACCATCGTTCGAGGCGGCCGTGAGCTGGTGAACTTCGCGAGCATCAGCTTTCTCGAACTGGAGCGTCACATACCGGTGCGGCGGTACTTCGCCGAGGGGGCGCTCGCCCACGGCTTGAGCACCAGCGGCTCCCGGATGACCCAGGGAATCTGCCGCCCGCACCAGGTGCTGGAGGAGACGATCGCCCGCCGCACCGGCAAGGAGCGGGCCATCAGTTTCGCCACGGGGCTGCTGGCCAACATCGGGTTCGTCCACGCCATGAGCAGCGCCGCGCACTTCGACACCGGGATCGAGGTGCGTAACCGCGACACCGTCTTCGTCGTCGACCGTGACGTGCACTGGAGTATCTGGAAGGGACTCGAAGGGCTCGGCTACGGGCGCGGCGTCCACGCGTTCCGGCACAACGACGTCTCCCACCTGGCACGCCTCCTGGACCGGGTCCGGAGCCGGAAGACCGTGGTGATCGCCGAGAGCCTCTATTCGGCGGACGGCACCATGGGGCCGATCGTGGAGATTCTCGACGAGTGCGACCGGCACGGCGCCATCAGCATGATCGACGACGCCAACGGCTTCATGGTGTACGGGCCCGAGAACCGTCCGTACGCCCGCGAGGCGACCGCGATCCGGGAGCGGGCCGACTTCGTGATGGTGTCGCTGTCGAAGGCCGTCGGTCTGGAGGGCGGCGCGATCGCCGGGCCGGCGGAGGCCGTCGACGCCTTCGAACTGCTCTCCGGCACCTCGATGTTCACGGCCGCCATCCAGCCGCCCACCGCCTACGCCGCGAAGCGCACGATCGACACGCTCGCCGACCGGCCGGAGATCGTCGACGACTACCTGGCGCATGCCGACCGCCTTCGGCGGCAGATGCGCGAGGC